>NZ_RCSQ01000147.1:0-23907 GCF_004103255.1 Pseudoalteromonas sp. PS5 | reverse complement strand
TAAGCAAATTGGTATTAATTATGTATTCGTCCCCAATGGGAGTAAATTATATCCTACTTTCAGATATTTCTAAAAGGAGTAACAGATGCGGTTCGAGTATTTTGTGGTAGACGCTTTCACTCGTAAGCGGTTTGGAGGTAACAACGCCGCAGTGGTAGAGGTTGAGCGGTGGTTTAGTGATAAGTTGATGCAGCAAATAGCCACTGAAAATAACTTGTCTGAAACCGCGTTTGTTAAGGCTTTAGATAAAAGTAATTATGAGATCAGGTGGTTTTCACCCATTACTGAAATTGATTTCTGTGGACACGCTACTTTAGCTGCGGCTTATGTATTATTTAACTGTAGAGGAAACTCTGGTGAAATATTCTTTCATACTCAGGAGGTTGGAACACTTGTCATCCAACAATCCGCTGACGGTAGAATTGTGATGAAATTTCCGAATCTAGCACCAATTGTAGCGGATGTACCAGATGCGCTACTCAAAGGAATTAGCATAACACCCACTCAAGTACTCAAAAATCGCCAAGCTTACTTCGTTATTGCAGATAACGAGCAGCAGGTACGTGATTGTAAATATGACAGTGAAGCGTTGAAACTGCTTGCACCACATGATGTTGTTGTTACTGCAAAAGGCGATAGTGTTGACTTTGTATCTCGTTATTTTTGGCCCGCCAATGGTGGTGATGAAGACCCCGTTACGGGTTCAATTCACGCGGGCCTTGCACCATATTGGGCAGATGTACTCGGAAAATATAATCTTCATGCGCATCAACTCTCTAAACGTGGTGGAGAGTTATTTTGTGAGGTAACGGGCGCGAATGTGATTGTGTCTGGGTTTGGTGTACTATATGCCAAAGGCATGTTTGACATTGATGACGAGTAGATATTAGGTTTTAGTGCAAGTAAGGGCTTGAACCACTGCTCAAATTAATAGGTTAGCTGAGTGTCAAAGGTATTCAGCATTAAATTGAAAAAGAGTCACTATGACAAAACAAATATGGGTTGACGCTGATGCTTGCCCCGTGGTTATCAAAGAAATGTTATTTCGAGCGGCAGTACGTACTTCTACCACTGTCACTTTGGTTGCGAATCAGTACCTAAAGACCCCGCCATCTCCTTTTATTCAGAAACTACAAGTCCCAAAGGGTTTTGATATTGCTGATAATGAAATAGTGAAGCGTGTCAATGAGGGGGATCTTGTGATCACGGGGGATATTCCGCTCGCTGATGAGGTTATTGAAAAAAAATGCACTGCGCTAAACACTCGCGGTGAGTTGTTAACCAAAGAAAATATAAAATCACGTTTAAACATTCGTGATTTTATGGATACTATGCGTGCCAGCGGAGTACAAACACAAGGTCCTCCGCCATTATCTCAATCTGATAAACAAAATTTCGCAAATCAATTAGATACTTGGATCACCAGAAATAAAAAGGATTAAATATGGGCTACAAAGCGAGCTGCTTGTGTCAAACTGTAAAAATTGAAATCCGTGGTGCTATCTCTGACATCATCCATTGTCACTGTTCGTTGTGTCGAAAATCAACAGGAACCGCTTATGCAACCAACGGCTTTGTTAAAGCAGACGAATTTATAGTGCAAAGTGGTAAAGATTCGCTCAAGGCATATACAGTCAAACCGGGACGAAAGCGCCATTTTTGCGTACACTGCGCAAGCCCAATCTATAGTTCAAACGATGCAGACCCTAACCGTATTAGGCTCCGCCTTGGCATTGTAGATTCAGATATTAATGAACGCCCAATGTCGCATAATTTTGTCTCTTCCAAAGCCAATTGGGATGACTTAGACGACTGCTTACCGCGATATGATGCGTTTGAACCGAATCGAGATTTAATACCAACTTGACTTAATACTTGTTCAATTTGAAGGAGTAAATCTGACGCTAACAGCGTTAAAAATTTCTTATTTAGAACAACTAAATAGCAAAGTTTTTGCCTTGACTACATGGGGGTAGGTACCTTGGCGATAGCAGGACGCGGTAGCGGAGTTATCGACAAGATTTTCTCGCCTCAAAATAGACCACTTAATTAAGAAAATTGGTATAATTTTAACATCAGGAGACAACAGTGGCAGGAATTAATGAACTTTCGCGGCTATTGAAAGAGATCTCACCACAGTTAGATAGCACACCTTATGTTTTTTGCACCGTAGACAAACCTTTGCTCGAGTGTCTAACACTAGACCCTATCGCCACTTTTGTTGAACACGAAGGGCTAACATTAGTTGTTAAACAATCGGTCGCAGATGCTCATGAACTGGCTTATTCATGTGTGATGAATAAAATCACTTTACAAGTCCACTCTAGCCTTGAAGCGGTGGGACTGACCGCAGCATTCTCAAATGCGTTAAAAGAGGTCAATGTTAGCGCAAATGTTTTCGCGGGTTTTTATCATGATCACATCTTTGTACCAGCAGATGATGCGAGTAAAGCGATATCTGCGATTCAAAACTTGGCAACGTAGGAGTGTGTATGTCAGTCATTGAATTTGTACCATACAAGTTAATGCCAGCAAGCTTTAATCCATGGCGCGAAATATTTATTGAAGTCGCTGATGAAGTGATAAAGGAAATTGCACATCCAGAGCTTCGTTTTTTACACTTTGGCTCAAGCTCGTTTAAAGTAGCAGGTAAAGGGATCATTGATATATCTGTGCTGTATCAGCCCGGTCAATTAACAAAAGCAGTTGCCTATCTAACCAAGCTTGGCTTTGAAAATCAGCATAGTGACAAACCATTTCCTCCTACTAGGCCACGTAAGGATATTGCGGTACGGTTTCAAGGTGAACTGTTCCAAATTCATGCTCATATTATCGAACAGGACAGTGAAGAACATCGCAAGCAGGTGCAATTTAAAGCGTACATGCTTGATAATGTCAAAGCTCGCTCAGAATATGAGGAACAAAAGCGGCAAATCATAACACAAGGTATTGCTCAACAAGATGACTATGGCAAAGCCAAAGCTCCGTTTGTAAAGCGTACATTATCGGCGCTATAACTTCGGCTTCAGATTTCAATATAATGGCGTCTCATCGGAGCGAGTAGCGTTTTTACATACGCTGCTCGCTACAAGGGTTTGGCATTACAGGTTAATGGTTTTAGTCAACTGAAGTGGTTCACCATCAACGTCAAACTCACCGGTTATTTTAAGTACGCCATCTTTTAATCCCCGTAACTTATCTACGCTAAAAGTTTTACTTTCATAAGGTGCAAAGGTAACGGGCAGCTGCCAAAGTGGCTCATCATTTTTGAATGAGTGAAATGGAATAAAATTAACACGCAATACACCACTTGACGCACCTGAATAGGGGCCGTTAAGTGTGATGGTGATATTATCACGAACACTTACTTTCATTTGAACACCATCAAAAGGTATCTTTGGCGTTAGAAGTGGCTTTTGTTGTGTTAATCCGTTCCAATGAATCACTAAGCTTTTAACGCTTGGTGTTGGCAATTCAATACGGTGCTCACCAAAATCCAGAGTTTCAGAGTAGTTAGCCATACTTAGTGTCATATGATGATTACTAGGGTTGTTGACGTACAGATAGTGCTTTTCGTCAGAAAAATAGCTTTGGATGTTGATACCACTTAGGGTAAAGAGCGCATTGTCGCCAAGTGTTGATTGCCATTGCTGCAGTAAGCGATTGAGGGTTTTATGCGCAGTTTCCGTGACTATTCTTGATTTCTGTTTGTTAAAGATTTCGCGAAGTGGGGTCATACAACCACTTAACTGAGCGCTATATTTCACACAAGTGTTAAAGGCTCTGCGAAGTAGCGCTGCATCTTTAAAATACCAAGGGTTAGTGGTTTGTTCATTCGTGATCAAGTAGTCATGCGCAGCAAAGTACGGCGTTATTCTATGATTGTTATTTCGGCCAATAAGGCTTATTTTTTGCAAGCTAAGGTCTGAAACACCAATTTGGATCAACGGTAGCCTAGCCAATTGCTCATGGTGTTGTGTTTTCATTTTAATAATCAGTGCATCGTCCCGCTTTGAAAGCGTGAGCGCCACTTGATGATATAGCTTAATATCGTTGCGTAATTGCGGCAGCAGTGCGACGGATTTTGCGGGAAATAACTCTTGATTGCTAGAAACTGTTAACTTCATCCCTTCTTGAAGGGTAAATTGCAGTAGAGTGTCTTTATTGAAATCAATTTCTTTTGGTTTAACGCGTCCGAGACGCGCATCTAAGCTCTCGATTGTTAAATCAGCGATTAACGCAAAGCCAATTTCCCCTCGTTTACTCTGCTCTGGTTCTAAGTCGATTAGTGCTGCAACACTATGCTCATCAAGTGAGTTGATTAAAGGTGTTTTATCGGGGGCGGGAAAATCCATCACGGCATGTGTAGAGGAAAAGTTTGGATGAATATCGAGACGATTAAGTGTTTTGCTTTTGGTATTTCTAAGCCAATATGTGGCACCGTTTTGCTCCCAAGGCCCATCGACAATATAAAAACTTGGCGTGGCAGAGCGCACAAACGCTGCAAACTGCTGTTCAAGCTGAGGCCAATCGGGGAAGGTCTGTTTTAAGAGTGCATTGGCAGTTGGCAAGGTGTTTTCAGAGTGAGGATTTGCGTCCATTAATTCGCCGATAAAGCGTTTAAAATATTGATACCGCTCAGGATCGCTCAATAAAAAATGTACGATAAAAAAGTTGAGCCCGCGTTTGAGCGATGGGTCGTCATTGATGGCTTCAAAAGATGGCTGGCCATTTTGATAATACTGCTGTAAACCCAAGTGCAGATAATTCATTGGAGCACGGTCAAAAACCATCACAGTTAACTGCTTTTTATTTGGATCATATACGTGGCTTGCAATGGCATCAGCCATCCCCTCAGTGATCCAATTAGGTGCCCAAGTTGAGTGACCGTTCAGTGCCATATGAAACGCATGCATGGTTTCATGGATCACGATGTAGCGTTGGTGATGCTGGCGATGACTCGGAAAGTTGTACCCTGCACGGTTATAAAACATCGTTTCGCCGCCAGCTGTTTTATGTACGCCGCGCAAAAAGCCATCGTCCAGCATGGCTTCTTTTGTACGTTGGCGTGAACTGCCATAAACGACAGCGATTCTCTTCTTATCAATCGCGGCGGGTGCTATACCAAACAATTCAACATAATGAGGGTAAGACATTTCAAGTAATTCTAAATAAAGTTTTACTTTGTCTTCAGGCAGGTCACTTTTGAGTGCAAAATGTTTACTCACCCACCAGTCATATCCCCGCGAGTTAGCTATTTTTCCTTCGCTATAAGTGAGCGGAATTTGTTTACCAACGTGTTGGATATCGATGTGCTTCAGTGTACTAACTCGGCCATTAACGCTCACTTCAGAGCGCATATCAGCAGGGCTTGGAATAGCGACGATATTGCTTCGCGTAGTTTGGCATCCGCTGAGTAAAGCAAGTAATGCAATCAAAGGAGCAAATACAAGTTGTTGCTTTTGCAGGAAGAGTATTCGTCTATAAAAGGAAATGGTTGGGAATAAATAAAATAAAGACATGATACTTTGCTCTCGTTATTATTTATGTATATTGTATGCAATGTAAAATAACAAAGATAACAGGTATTGTCATTATGCAAAATCAGCAGCAGTGGTGTGAGCCAGATCTCAATGAGACAAATCGGTCAACTTCGTCTTCTGGGTTTGGCCGCACGTTTTACATTGCGAATATCATGGAAATATTTGAACGGCTAGCTTGGTATGGCTTTTTCGCTGTGTCATCAATTTATATGACAACCCCAAAATCACAAGGTGGTATTGGCTTTACTGATATAGAGCGTGGCGCAGTGCAGGGAATTATTCCCTTCTTTTTATATCTTTTGCCTGTTGTAACTGGTGCGCTGGGAGATCGCGTCGGGTATAAAAAGATGTTCTTTTTTGCATTTTTGGTAATGACACCAAGTTATTATTTACTGGGACAGGCACAGAGTTTTTGGCCATTTTTTGCAGCGCTGAGTTTTGTTGCGCTGGGGGCTGCTTGCTTTAAGCCTGTGGTTGTTGGCACCGTCAGCCACAGTACAAACGATGGTAATCGTGGTCTGGGCTTTGGGATTTTTTATACCATGGTGAATATTGGTGGGTTTTTAGGTCCTTTGGTTGCTGGGTATATGCGCGCCATTAGCTGGGATGCGGTATTTATGATGTCGGCGATTTGGATTGCCATAAACTTTATCCCCTTGATGTTATTTTACAAAGACCCGCAAGCATTACCTAAAACCAAGCAATCTCCTACTCAAGTATTAAAAACGGCACAGTCGGTGCTGGGTAATACCCGTTTAGCACTTGCGCTGTTTGTTGCACTGGCGCTATTGATGTCGGCAGGCGTTGGGTTTTCTGACTACAGTCAGGCGTTTACTTGGATTGCAATCTGGTTAGTAGCAAACTGGGTGTGGGACAGAATGCTTATAAATCGAGCGTCGACTAAAGCATGGTGGCAACAACCGATGAAGGTGAGTAACCTGCCGTTTGCGTTATATTTGCTGATCCTTGCAGGCTTTTGGACTGTGTATAATCAGCTGTTTTATACTTTACCTGTGTATATCCGTGATTATGCAGATACCCGAGATATATTGGCGTGGTTTGGCGATTCTGGCGTCGCGTTTTTAGCGCATGTTGATATTGATAAGTTAACTGCTGCTATTTTTACGCTGTTCAATGAGCTTAAGGAAAGTGGCACGGTATCCATTGAAACCATTAGGCTGGAATGGGTTCACCTCAAAGTGAATGTCCCCCATGAGCAAATACAGTTGATACTACATACGCTAAATGCGCTTCATGATAATGGACAGGCTCTTTCACAGCACCAAGCGCAAGCCCTTGCTAAGCAACTCGTACAATATCGTCAAATCAATCCTGAGTATCTCATCAACTTAGACTTTGCAGCGATCGTGGTTGCACAAATTTTGGTGAGTTTTGTCTGTCAGCGATTTAGACCATTTTATGTGTTAGTCACAGGCTTACTGGTGATGGCGGTTGCGTTTATCGCATTACTTAGCGATAGCGACTGGTTAAGCGGTCAGCTCATTGTCACTGTCATATTACTTATCGCGCTGGGTGAAATGCTTGCCTCTCCTAAAAGCCAAGAGTATGTCGCGAGTATCGCGCCTCAATCTCAAGCTGCGTTGTATATGGGATACTACTTTGTTTCTATGGCGCTGGGTTTCTTATTTGCTGGATTTTTATCTGGTTGGAGCTATAAAGTGTTAGTACAAGAAATGGCGGCACCTGAGTTAATGTGGGGACTATTTGCCGCTATCGCGTTTATCACTGCCATTGCATTATTCTGGTTCAACAAAGTGATAATAGACAGAAAAACATAGCACTGTTGAAATGGGAACAGTTATTGGTCGCGATCGGTTTGTTTGCAAGCCATATTCTTTCTAAACTCAAGCAAAAAATGAGGAAGTAAGATGAATAAAAAAATATGGATGAGCACAGTGCTTTTTGTTTCCAGCAGTGTGTATGCGCAAACGTATGTTTTACACGCTGATTCTGCGATTGATGTGGTGTCAGGCAAGCTTATCTCACCTGCCACTGTGGTCGTTGAAGACAATAAAATTACCTCAGTCGGAAAGTCAAATCGTAAAGCCTATCCAAAGGACGCAGAGGTGATAGACCTAAGCGGTCACACATTATTACCCGGTCTATTTGATATGCATGTCCACTTGACTTCAGACGCTCACGTTCATGGCTACAAAAGGTTGCAACGCACCGCTCCTCGAGCAGCGATCACCGGTGTTAGAAACGCCAAGCGTACACTGGATGCGGGCTTTACTTCTGTTCGTAACCTCGGTGCTGCTGGCTATGCTGACATCGCGCTGCGAGATGCCATTATTGATGGTGACGTACCAGGCCCGCGTGTAAATGCAGCTGGCCCTTCTCTTGGGATCACCGGCGGTCATTGTGACAACAACCTATTAACCCATGAGCATAAAATCTTTTCAGAAGGGGTTGCAGATGGGCCTTGGGCGGTAAGGCAAAAAGTACGTGAAAATATTAAATATGGTGCTAACTTAATCAAGTTCTGCGCAACGGGTGGGGTATTGTCTAAAGGCACTAAAGTGGGAGCTCAGCAATATTCTCAAGAGGAAATGACGGCGATAGTAACCGAAGCGCACCTACGCGGCTTAACGGTTGCAGCCCACGCGCATGGTACTGACGGTATCAAGTCCGCAATTAAAGCGGGTGTGAACTCGGTTGAGCATGTCAGTTTTGTTGATGATGAAGCCATTCAGCTGGCCAAAGATAAAGGCACGTACTTCTCTATGGACATCTACAATACCGAATATATTCTAGGCGAGGGCGAAAAAGCGGGAATTTTAGCAGAGAGCTTAGATAAAGAACGTAAAGTTGGCGCTACTCAGCGTGCCAGTTTCACAAAAGCGGTAAAAGCGGGCGTGAATATGGTGTTTGGCTCTGATGCTGGGGTTTATCCTCACGGCGACAATGGCAAGCAGTTTAGCCGTATGGTGAAATTTGGCATGACTGAACTACAGGCTTTGCAGGCCGCTACCATTAACTCAGCGACGTTACTCAAGCAAAACACACAATTAGGCTCGCTTGAGGCGGGGAAACTTGCTGATATTATTGCGGTTAAAGGCAATCCGCTCAAAGACATTGGTGTGATGGAAAATGTCACTTTTGTTATGAAAGATGGCAAAGTAGAGAAACGGTAATAAAGCAACCCAAGGCTGGTGTCGCATTCGTCAAACACCTTTTACCGACATTAATGTCTCTTCTTAACAGGCTACAAAAGGTAGCCTGCTATCTGTTTCACTGGCGTACATTTATCTATTCAGTGCTTCTGAAATGGTGTTGATCCAACCACCGTTTTGGTCGCTGGAGAATTGCCAATTCATAACGCCCCCCAGTTTAGCAATGTTTTGAATAGGCATAATCACCTCATTAACTATGGTTCTTGCTGGCATGTATCCGGAGCCTGCGTCGCGCATGGTAACGGGGAATCCTAACACTACCTTTTCAGGTGACATATTCGGCAACTTAATATAGTTAAGATATGAGTTAACTATTTGGTCTGGGTTGGCGCTCCAAGGTGGGTTGTTATAAAACTGCACATTTAACCAATCTATATCTTGCCCTACCTGTTCTACTACCTCAATATATCCTGCCATAGCACCTCCTTGCTCCAGATAAGGAGGCTGAGGTGCATGGGTTATAAGAAAGTCTGGGCTTGGTAGTTGCCTTCTGAGTTCCTGAGTTAAGGCAATCAAAAACTGTGCGCCGTCGTATCCAGCCTTGCCGATGAATGCCGCACTGTCTTCGTAATCAATGTCAACACCATCGAGATGGTTGTCTTTTACAAATTTTGCGAGCGCTTCTGCTAACTGTGCTGTATCTGTGGATTGTAGACGATAAGTATTATAATCCATGTCTCCACCACCAAAAGAGATAAGCACTTTCTGCCCTTTTTGCTGCATAGCCTTGATTGCCTCAACGGTTGCGTTGGTGAAGCTGGAGTGAGTGGCTGCGACCGCACCATTCAGTATTAAAGTAAACGGACTGTCACTTGTTGCAGACAAAAATGCGAGGTTAACCACGTCATAGGGCAGCTCGCTGGCATTAATAAGCGGGATAGCGCCTGAATTGTAGTATGTAATCGTTTTTGACATGCTAGTTCCTTTTATGAAAAGACAATCGACTATTACAAATTAGCTAAGTTTGCCGATATATGAAATTACAGGGGATTACAATAAATAGCCGGTGCGCTAAATAGCTCATAAGTGTAGATTAAATATAGAAGTGCTTGGCCAGTGGCTAAATAGGCTCAGGTAACCCTGCCTATCTAGTTTGAGAATGACTTCACCACGTTGTGAATTGAATGAATAATGACGGGATAACCCAGACTGAGACATATAGCAGGCGTTGCAGCTGGTACTACGTAATGTAGTTTGCAGTGCGTCAAGGTAAGCACTAGCATCTTTTACCACGTCCTCAGAGTTAAGATCTATATTCAGGACAATACTAAGTAGTCCTGACGTGAAGCCACTAAACCCAAGGTTATTTCCATCTTGATACCAGCTTTTTATCATTTGTTGCAGGGTAATCACATCTAGTTCGTAATTGGCAATTGGGTGGTTTAAGTTACTATTTACGATAGGTGCCAGTGTCTCAATGAGATGATCCGGTGAGGTGAGTGTTTTTGATTGGCTGTTTTCCCATATTAAATAAAGACAAAAATAGCGGGCAAAATCACCCAGGTTTTGTGCTTTTTGCGTCGCCCAATGATAAGCTGTAGTCACTGTTTCTTCAGACAATGTAAATGCCTGTTCACAATAACAAATAACATTATATAAGGTCAGCTTTTCATCAAATGATGCGCCCGAATTTATTGCTGGATAGTCTAAGTTATAACGGTGATAAAAACGCGCTATTTTATTTAAAGCGTTGCTATCAACTAGGTGGTATTTAGTCAATATCTCCGAGAGAATAATGCGCTCTTTCTCTGAATTGTGGCTATTTAAAACAGCTAGTGTCCTGAGGTCTTGGTTATGCAACTCAAACAGTTTTCCAGTGCCCACCGATAAATGAAGTTGGTGTAAATAAAGTAAAGTAGATCCCATTAATTTTAGGCATAACATTTCAATAAATTGTTCTTCTGAGTTGCACTTTACGATTTGTTTTTGTTTTATGAGTGCTTCGGTGCAGGGCATACCCTGGTGAATAAGCTGAAGCAATGTCTGTATCTTATCTGAAAATTGTTGCGGTTGTGATATTTCAGTCTTGTCAATTATGAGCGCCATGACTCTTCCTTAGTTGGTGTTAGGTGTGCCAGTTTTTATTTAACGTGCGATCAAGATGGCATGGCATTCAATACAATGAAGTGATTGAGTATCCAAAAGAGGTAATTGAGCGATTAAAGAGGTGCTAATGCGCCTCTTTAATCTGGCGTATCACCATAGAATACAGCAAGCTCACGTTAGCTCCTCCACAGAGGAGCTAAATAGCGCTTTGTAGCACAGTGATAAAGCTTAACATTTTTGCGGGTCATGTAATTTTGCAATCGCAGAGCGTACTCGAAGGCACCCTTTTTCTGCAGGGCAATTCTCTGCACTTTTACAAGCTGGGAACTGCGCATCATCGCTGGCTGGCTCTGCCATAAATGACGCTACCATACCGCGCTGAAATACCAATGCTAAGGTTGAGCCACCATAGCTGAAATAACCCAGCTCTTGACCTTTTTTGACGTATTGGCCTTCATCAACTGTGATTTCTACCGATGAAATCTCGGTGATCCCAATAGGGATCACCGCAACCAACCCTCTACCGAATTCATCTTCGATAAAAACAATACCACGCGTGTTTACCATAGCTTGATAGCCTTGAGATTCAGTGCCAGCACTGGCATCAAAGCCCTCACTACGCAATTCACTGAAGGTAAATCCTTCAATAGTTTGTTTGCGCACGACTTTACCTGAAATTGGTGCATGCCAACGGTGGTAATCCGCGCCAGAGAGGAAGGATTGCATCACATCTCCACCAACAAAAGGCTCGATGAGATAAGAAGGGGTGGGAACATCGTGTTCTTTGCTAATCGCGTTACCGCCGAGCATATCAAACAATGAGTAGGGCTGGCCCTTCAACCAGAACTGGTTACAGTATTGCACGTCTCTTGCTATGCGATACACAGTACCATCATTTGCAGATACGACTATTTTATTGGAGTCATTGGCAGGAAGTGGTCGATAAGTGTCAAGATCTAACTCTCGATGGAAAAAATCATTATATGAGGTAAAGCCCCAGTAAGTTTGCGCTCTATCTGCATAGTTTTTTGCCTGAGATAGACAAAGTTGCTCTTGGGCACTTTGAGATAGCCAGCCCGTCGGTGCGGGGATTGTGCCTTCAGGATTGAGCACAACTTTAGACTCTTCTGAGTCTAAGTAAGTCTGCCACGCTTGAAGTACTTGTGTAAGCCTAGCATTAAACTCATTCATAACGAATAGCTTATTCCCTGATGGAACAAACATGTAGAAAACAAACAGTTTGGACATAGGGAAAGTTTCTTTTTCGAACTCAGGGGCACGTTGAATAACGTAGTTAATAGCAACGAGCCATTGCGACAGAGTCTCAAAAGCTCGATATGGCTCGGGTACTTCAGTTAACATCTGGGTGGCGAAACGCCTAGCGGTGCTGTCGCTACTCGGTGTGCATGAAAGGTAATCCGAAAGTGCCTGAACTGCGGGTTCATAGCTACCAGAAAAAGCCAGTTCAGCTTGAGTCAAAGTTTCTTTTTGCCACTTTACAATTTGCTCAACCTTATGGTTATCCTCAGGGCTAATTTCTGCCTGACGACTTTCACTAACAACACGTAAAATATTCATGATTTCTTTCATTTGAGTGCTCTCCTTAATAAGAGTGGGTGATAGCGCGAGCTAAGGAGAATGTAGTCTAGTTTTCTGCGATTGACTATTACAGAGAATTACAACTTAGGTGATTATAAAGAGGTTTACCTATACGCAAGTTTTACTGACAAATATTTGAAAATATACCGACTAGAGGAATTGCCTCGGAGGTGTTGAGCGTGCAAAAATATATTCCTTTAAACTCAATAGAAAGCATACGTAAGAACGAAATCGGAGACTGCGAACGCTGGTGCAGATAGCTTAGCACTAGCAACCGAAACATAAAATTGATAAAAATATGATTCGGGCACTTAAATTTTAAAAAAACCACTATGTAAAAGGAAATTTTTATGGAGCTACACTCTCTCGCGTTATTCGCTATTGCTTGCTTAGCAATTAACCTGATCCCCGGGCCTGATGTTATTTATATTGTATCTAACACCATGAAAGGCAAAATATCGGCAGGAATGCAGGCTGCACTTGGTTTAGGTACAGGCTATTTTGTTCATACCATCGCTGCTTGTTTAGGATTGTCGGCAATTATTCTGAGTTCGGCTTTTGCATTTAGCGTGGTGAAATGGCTTGGCGCGGCCTATTTAGTTTATTTAGGCGTTCAATCAATACGGTCAATGTGGCGTGGCGACAGCCTGCTACAGCCGAAAAAACCAGAAACTCAAACTGGTAATGTTTTTATACAAGGTATTTTAGTCAGTGTACTGAATCCTAAGGTAGCCTTGTTCTTTTTGTCTTTTTTACCGCAATTTGTGGATCTTGCAGCACCATCAACGTCGCTACAAATTTTAATACTAGGGATACTATTTAGTGTTTTGGCTACGGTTTGTAACTTAGCGTATGCAGTTGCTGGCAGCTGGTTGTTTAATCGACCTAATGCAACACGCTATTCTCGTGCTCTTGAAGGCGTTTCGGGCATGTTGCTACTAGGGTTAGCTGGGAAAGTTATCGTTAGCGAGAAGTAGATTAGTGCTGGGTTACTGAACAAGATAAACCAGGTGGGGGGACGTGGAAAAGTCTAAAATTTGGAAAGACAAGTCTGTTGTAGGGGTTGAGCTCTTATCAGCGCAGTATACCAAGTTTGAGTTTGCCAAACATTGGCATGATGAATTGGCCATCGGTGTGATAGAAGACGGCGCTGAAGGTATTCTCTATGGCGGGCAAAAGTTGATAGTGCCTAAACATCACATTGTGGCAATCAACCCCGCTGAGGTGCATACCGGATTCCCCGGTGTGCCAAGTGGGTGGCGTTATCGGATGTTTTATTTTGATCTCGCATTTTTACAGCAAGTTTTTGACAAAATGAGCGTGCACTTAGAGCCTGTCGTTAATCGCACCATTATTGATGATAAACGTCTGTTTTTAGGCTTGTTACAGCTTCATCAAGCGATGGAGCAAACGAGCTTCACGTTGACGAAGGAATCACTGTTGTTGATAACCTTAGAACAGGTGTTTACCCAGTACGGTGAAGTAAACAACCCTGAACGCACCACTTTTATTGATACGCATAATGTGTTTCGTGCAAGAGACTATCTTTTTGACAACTGGCAGGAAAATATTTCACTCGATGAGTTAGAGGGGCTAACGAACAGTACTCGATTCCAGTTAATCAAAAGTTTTAACTCAACATTTGGCCTGACCCCGCATCAATTCCTCTTACAGATCAAAATACAAAAAGCCAAGAGTTTGCTTGCCAAAGGCATGACTTGTGTTGATACCGCGCTATTCTGTGGATTTTATGATCAAAGCCATTTTAATCGCAATTTTAAGCGGGCATACGGGGTATCACCATCTAATTACAAGTGCTGATATCTACACTTCAGGCGTATTTTCAATTTTGTACAAGACCAAACATTTCGATTTGTGTACTTTGTGTGCTTTCACAAAGGAGAAGTTTTGACAATGAGTTTGTTTATCATTTGGTTTAGTGCCATGTTCCCGTTAATTTTTAGTCCAGGTCCTGCAAATATTGTATTTGCTGCATCAGGTGCCAATGTCGGAGTGAGACGTTCATTAGGACTCTTAGCTGGCGTTGACATAGTGTACGCCTTCAAGTCGCTCTTGGTAGGGTATGGCCTTGGTAAAGTGATTGAGTCTCACCCGATGGCTTTGAATTTTCTGCAACTGATGGGGTCTATTTACCTTATCTATATGGCGACGAAATTTTTTGGCGCATCTACGAACATTTCAGCAAGTGATAACAAAACACTAGGTTTTATGGATGGAGTATTACTGCAAGTATTGAACAGCAAAGGGTGGGTATTAGTTTTGATTATGTTTACGCTTTTTAGCGAGCAAGCGAATGATGCCTTCGGCGCTGCGGGAAATTTAATTCTGGTGTTATGGCTCGCGGTACTCAATATTTCAGTACATTTGGTCTGGATTAAAGCAGGTGACTTGTTGGCGCGAGTATCGAACAACCCTGTTTATAATAAATACTTGGAACGATTTTACGGTGGGTGTTTGTATCTTGTCGCGGTTTGGCTAATTTTCGATAATAAAATTTGGCACTGAGGTCTGGTATCAGCAAAAATAAAGGCTTCTAAATAGAAGCCTTTACTTGTATATAAGTAATATGGTGATTACATCACCCGCATACCAGGCTGTGAGCCTTCGTCTGGATTCAAGATATAAATCTCTTTACCACCAGGACCTGCCGCTAGCACCATGCCTTCTGACATACCAAAACGCATCTTACGAGGCTTGAGGTTGGCAACCATTACGGTTAACTTGCCGATAAGATCTTCAGGTGAATACGCTGACTTAATACCTGCAAACACTTGACGTGTTTCGCCACCTAAATCAAGGGTTAACCTAAGTAGCTTATCTGCACCTTCAACATGTTCTGCGTTTGCAATTTTCGCGACACGCAGGTCAACTTTAGCAAAATCATCAAATTCGATTTCTGCTGCGATTGGCTCTTTGGCAAGCGGACTATTTGGATCGGCTTCAACAGACTGACCACCCACTTTCTTTTCGAGGCTTTCTTTAGAAGACTCAATCATGGCATTGACTTTATCAAGTTCAACGCGTTGCATTAGCGCTTTAAACTTATTGATTTCATGATTAACAAGGGCGCTGTCAATGCTCTCCCAAGTAAGCTCAGTGTTTAAGAAAGCTTCTACATTTTTCGCCATACCTGGAAGGATAGGTTTTAAGTAGGTAAGCAGTACGCGGAATAGGTTAAGACCCATGGAGCAAACATGATGTGCACGCTCAAGAGTGTCTTCATTCTTTGCAAGTACCCAAGGCGCTTCGGCGTCAATAAACTGGTTTGCTTTGTCAGCAAGAGTCATGATCTCACGTACAGCGCGGCTGTATTCGCGGTTTTCAAAGTGTGTCGCAATTGAACCCTTTGCAGCAACAAAGCTATTTAGCAGCGCTTCGTCCATGACAGTATCGCTTAGTTTGCCACCAAACTTTTTGGTGATAAAGCCTGCACAGCGGCTTGCTATGTTTACCACTTTGCCCACTAAGTCTGAGTTCACGCGTGCCGCGAAATCTTCTAGGTTTAGGTCTAAATCAGTAACACCACTGTTTAGTTTAGCAGCGTAATAATAACGTAAATATTCAGGATCTAAGTGCTCAAGGTAGGTGCGAGCTTTTACAAAAGTCCCCTTAGACTTAGACATTTTAGCGCCATTTACGGTGACAAAGCCGTGAGCAAAAACATTATTTGGTTTGCGGAAATTAGCACCATCTAGCATTGCTGGCCAAAATAGGCTGTGGAAGTAGATGATGTCTTTACCGATAAAGTGATATAGCTCAGCATCAGAGCCTTCACCCCAAAACTCATCAAAGTTCAAGCCCTGTTTTTGACATAGGTTTTTAAAGCTTGCCATGTAACCGATTGGCGCATCCAACCACACATAGAAATACTTGCCAGGGGCACCAGGTATTTCAAAACCAAAATACGGTGCATCACGGCTGATGTCCCACTGCTGTAGGCCATCTGCAAACCATTCGTCTAGCTTGTTTGCCATTTCAGATTGTAAACTACCTGAACGCAGCCATGTTTTTAACATGTCTTCAAACGCTGGTAAGTCAAAGAAATAATGCTCTGAATCTTTCAAAATTGGCGTCGCACCAGACATCACAGATTTTGGCTCAATTAATTCTGTCGGGCTATAGGTTGCACCACAGGCATCACAGCTGTCGCCATTTTGATCTTCAGACTTACAGGTAGGGCAAGTACCAGTAACAAAGCGATCTGGTAGAAATATACTTTTTTCAGGGTCGAAGAGCTGCGAAATTGTACGCTTTTTAATATAACCTTTTTCGTCTAAACGAGTGTAAATAAGTTCGCTTAGTTCACGGTTTTCGTCGCTGTGTGTGCTGTGGTAGTTATCAAACTCGATATTAAAATCGGCAAAGTCACGTTGACGCTCAATGCTTACCTGCTGAACCATTTCTTCTGGCGTAATACCTTGCTTCTGTGCATTTAGCATGATTGGCGTGCCGTGCGCATCATCTGCACAGACATAGTAAGCTTCATGGCCTTGTAGCTTTTGGAAGCGAGACCAAATATCGGTTTGAATATATTCAACAAATGGCCTAAGTGTGTTGGGCCATTTGCATATGGTAATGCACTGGTAATGAGAATTTTTCTCTTCGTCATAACGATTCCATGAATTTAGCGCGATCTTTTTAAGTGATGGTGCTGAATTGGCTTACTTTTCACCTTATTGGCGCTCGAATGCACAAGTGCGTGAGGTGACTTACCTTTGTTCAGACCATGAACCGCGAATTGACTGGTTTTAATGTGTTGAATGTTACATAATTCCGAGGCTATTTTCATCACCCAGAGGAGTTTAATTTGTATGTTTGGACTGGAAAAATGGTTTGCCAGAGGAAAAAATACCAAACAAGCAGTAATTGAGCTTTTAAGTGGCTATCGCAGTGCTGCATTACCAGTGGGAATTGATGCGAATTGGGTGATTAAAGTACAAGAGTCAAACAAGCAAATTCAAGTACATATTAACTTTCCGTTTGCTATTCAATGTGATCAAGAAATATCTAGCTACTTGAAGCAACATCTAAATAAGCCTGTTGAGGTGATATCTGACGTTATTGTTGTCGTCGACCAAAATTTAAAGCCATTAAACATATTATTCTTGTTGCCTCAGGCAAGGGCGGGGTGGGTAAGTCACGACGGCGATTAATCTAGCCTACGCGCTGCGTGCTCAAGGCACAAAAGTGGGTGTTTTAGATGCCGATATTTACGGGCCCTCATTACCAAGTTTGCTGGCTCTTGAGGACGAAAAACCTCAGGCAAAAGATGATAAAACCTTACTACCAATTGAAAAGGCGGGAATTAAAGCCATGTCTATCGGCTTTTTGGTTCCAGCAGAAAATGCCACAGTTTGGCGAGGTCCAATGGCTTCTCAAGCACTTACCCAATTGCTAAATGAAACAGAGTGGGGCGAGCTGGATTATCTGATTGTAGACATGCCGCCTGGCACCGGGGATATTCAGCTTACAATGACGCAAAAAGTGCCAGCCAGTGGCGCTGTGATCGTCACTACCCCTCAGACGCTGGCGCTGGCGGATGCGCAAAAGGGTATTGCGATGTTTGAAAAGGTGCAGTTGCCTATTTTAGGACTGGTTGAAAATATGAGTTACTTCAATTGTGAGCAGTGTGGCAGCCGCAACCAAATTTTTGGTCACTCAGGTGGTACTGCATTGGCAAGTCGATATGGTGTACCTTTACTCGCGGAAGTGCCGCTTAATGACCAAATCAGAGTAGCGACAGAGCAAGGTAAAGATATTGTTGCTTTGACTCATCAGCCAAACCAACAAAACGAAACGGATAATCATGATATAGCCGATCATTATGTTGATTGTGCCCAACTGGTTGCCAGTATGTTATATTATCAATCAAACTCAACGTCGGGTGTTGAGATTGTGATGACGGAAGATTAAGAATGAGATTATCGGATACCCACATTCGAGAAGCGATAGAACAACAGCGTATAGTTATAGAGCCTACGCCTGAACCAGATATGATTTCAGGGGTAACGGTAGATTTGAGACTTGGTAACAAGTTTAGAGTATTCCAAGATCATGCCGCACCTTATGTAGATCTCAGTGGCCCAAAAGATCAGATCAATGCCGCGATGGAGTCAATCATGAGTGATGAAATTGTGTTAGAAGATGGTCAAGCTTTTTTCTTGCACCCTGGGGAGCTTGCGCTGGCGATGACGTTTGAAAAAGTAACGCTACCTGCTGATCTCGTTGGCTGGCTTGATGGCCGTTCGTCTTTGGCACGGCTAGGTTTAATGGTTCACGTTACCGCGCATCGTATTGACCCCGGTTGGTCAGGCAATATTGTTCTAGAGTTCTACAATTCAGGCAAGTTGCCTTTGGCACTTCGACCAAACATGAAAATCGGTGCGATGAGTTTTGAAACTATGACCTGCGCCGCTGAGTTTCCATACAATGAACGTAAAGACGCAAAGTATAAAGATCAAAATAGCGCCGTTGCGTCTCGCATCAGTGATGATAAATAATTAACTTGAGCTGCTGGTAATTAATACTTACTCGCAGCTCACGTGAGCTCGGTTATTATCAAATTTTTTGGCTATCAATGACAGCCATTAACTATACGCAATTATTCTTTGATAGCCAGTCAATGCCATCACTCTATCTGCACAGTTGGTATTAAATGTTTTTCACCACACTGACATTTCAGACAACGAGGGTATTTTAAGCGAACGCTACACGACAGCCCGCTCTTATGATAGGCTCAACACGGCCCTCAAATAAGGTGCTAGGAAAGGGCGATAAAATTATACCCGGCTGATAAGCTGTGTAGTTACATTAATCTTAGACTGTTTCTCAAACCTCTCCATAACGATTTAAATTCAATAATATTTTTGCATTTACTCTGAACCTCACCATACTTATGTTAGTAGTCACCGTCATGGTGAACAGCAAAACGATTAGAAAACAATCTGAGCTTCGGATAATTAATGTCGTTCTAGCTGCCGGTTTTAGCGCTAACTGCGTTGAATTGACTCCCAATAGCCAGCTATTGGTTCGTAAATTCGCCTTGTTGTCCCTAAAACTGTCTGGCTAGATAAGAACGTAGTTTAATGTGGTCTCAAAAACAATGAGTTGACTCATTCGAGTTGACGCATTTCTTATCCAAACCTCCGGTTAAATACGTAACTCGGTATAAAAGTGAAGCAAGGAGAAAAAGTATGTGGCTTAGCGTAGCTAGATATGCCGCACTGATGCTCGCTACTATATATTGTGTGTTTACAGCTGCATCTGTAACGCTTAACCAGTACACGCTAAAAGCAATAGATGGAAATCCTGAAATATCAGTGGGTTACGGCGCTTTCTCAGACGCTACGTTCACAGCATCAAAGGGTACTGTGTCAATACCCAAGGGGGTTGACGTTTGGCTTCGTGTTCAAGTTCCCGAATCGATGCTAAACAGCAAAGTAGTGGTGTCTATTGAGCGACCTTCGCTTGGTGGTGTAGAGTTTTACTTGATGGTGACAGATGATAGTTTATATCCTGTGAGTGAGCTTAATATTTCGGCCTCGCTACCCAATCTTTCCCCTCATTTTATCTTTGAGCCGAACACGTCCAGCCGTGTTGTATTCGCCAAAATAAGTTCACCTTATGTTTCTACCTCAGAGGTCGAGATTATACCTTACAGCAACTACGTGAAAACGACCAATGTACGGCTGTTTTTCATGGGAGTGTTTTTTGGAGTAATGTGCCTGATCAGTATTTTTATGTTGAGTACAGGAATAATTTCAAAGCGCACCAGTTTGCTCGCCGTCGGTGGGTACCTGTTATCTTTGGCACTATTATATGTTGCTCATAAAGGACTCACTGACGTTGTGATAAGCTATCAAAATAGTGCTAATTTTATGCACTTTAGTGATAGTTTCATGTGCTTCTCACTTGGATTTTGTCTCCTGTTCTTTCATTATTTTCTGACGCAAAATCGGCTAGCGAGAAAGTTCAAATCAGGAATCAAGTTGATAGCTGGAGTATATGTTTTGATTGGGATTGCTGCTGCCGTTGCCAACGTTGATTTACCGTTTGCGATGCAGTCAACAATGGTTATTGTGGCGATCGTTTTGAGCGCCATAATTTTAGCTAGTCAAGATAAAAGCAGCGCAAAAGAAGTGTATTTTTGTGTGGCGATTTGGTCTCCTATAGTGGCTGTATTAATAGGGTTTGCGGCAAGTCAGACTATCAACAGTACCACAGAGCATGTGTCGATAGTGAATGACAGTCTAATTGCTTTACACTTGATACTGCTGCTTTTGTTTGTAATTTGGCATGATGCTGAAAAAAGACGCATTTATATCCATTATGCACAATTTGATAAAGAAACAGCACTTCCTAATAAGTTCGCTCTTTTCGGTGCTCTTGCAAAACTTGAAGAGCAGAATAAGCCCCATACGTTATTGCTTTTTAAACCGTTAATATTACCATCTATTCGACTAAATTTTGGTCTGACGTTTGCGAATCAACATATTAGTAAACTCTTTAAAGAGGTACATGAGCAAATTAATACGTATGGTAGTGCAGCTGTTGCAAATAAAGGAGATACACATATTTACCGACTGGAAGACCAAGTCTTCGCGATAGTGCTTGATGGTAAAATTGAAGTCAGTCAAGTTGAACAGTATGTTTGTATTTTATCATCCGTTTTTGAGGAAGGGGTGTGGTATAAAGATACCAAAATTGTCGATAGCTTGGATGTGGGTGTAGCAAATTATCCAATGCACGCCAAAACAACTGAAAAGCTGGTACAACGCGCCTTGCAGGCGCTAAATACCAAAACGCACAATGGCCAACGATGGCACTTGTTTGACGTTGAAAGTTCAATGTCTAGTGAGCGTCAATTAAAATTGACCTCTTTTTTAAAAAGTGCAATAGAACAAGAACAGTTTAGCTTATTTTTCCAGCCTCAAGTTGACCTTAAAACAGGAAGAGTGTTTGGCTCTGAAGTGTTAATTAGGTGGTTGCAACCTGATCTTGGCTATATACCACCCGATGAGTTTATACCGATTGCTGAGTCATCCGGCCAAATCTACGAGATCACCGAATGGGTGGTGGAGCAGGCGTTAAAATACCAAGCTCAGATCACGAAGCAAATTCCTGAGCATGTAATTTCTATAAATGTCTCGGGACGAGATCTTAGCCGCCGAGAATTATCAGTGCAGCTCATCACGCTTATCAATGAGTTATCACTGGCACCGTCTCAAATAATGATTGAAATTACAGAATCTGTGACGATTGGTAATGAAACTGAGCTTAAAGGTATGCTTGATGATTATCGTTCGATAGGAGTCAAAGTTGCGATAGATGATTTTGGCACAGGATACTCATCGCTTGCTTACTTGAGTAAATTGGGTTTTGATGAATTAAAAATCGATAAAAGCTTTGTAATGGATATAGAAACCTCAAAAAGCAATCAAACTATCTGTAAAGCAACGTGTGATATGGCACATAGTTTGGGGTCAAAAGTGGTGGCTGAAGGTGTCGAAGATATCAATAGCTATATTCGCTTGCAGGCTTATGGCTGTGACTACGCTCAAGGTTATTTTATTTCTCGGCCGTTACCGTTTAATGAGTTTTTAAGTTGGCTGGAAAAAGTTAACTCTGCTTCTGATATAAAATCGTTCCTAATTCGCTAAAGTAGCGATGAATTATCTTTGCACAGTGCGTTCTGTGTCTTTGGAGTGGGTAGATCCCCAATTTCTCTTGCTCAGAGCCTTTTATGCCTCCTGCGAGAAATGAGTTTTCAATGTCGTCATGATAGGCAATCACCGCTTCAAACATCCGTGCAGTGAGTTCTTCTGGCAGCGCGTAGTAGACTTGTTTATTTGCTTTATCAGCAAGCTTAGCGACATGAAAATACTCATTTGGCTGCGCTTTGTTCTCAGTCAGTAGCACGGCAGCATAAAAATCAGATAAGATATTATTGAGAGGGTGAGCGATTGTATTTGTGGATAAAAGCCATGCTGAAGATGCAAAAGCCTGTGTTGGCTGTTTGATCAAATGTTGACAAATATAGTGGTCAAAAGCGTGCCACCACTCATGGGCAAGTGCACCACCACCGGCGTTTTTTGCGAGTGCAAGTGTTCTGGCTGTTGGGGCGTAATGTGCTTGTACTCCTGGTCTTCCGCCTGTTCCAAAGGCAAAGTTCAAGGTTCCTCTTAGCCCTATTACTGTAGGTGGAACCCCAAGAATTTGTGCTAGATCGGCAAGGGAATCATAAATCAAGTTTGCAGATAAGCGTGACTCTTCAGGCGTTACCCAGCTGCCAATAGTCATGGTTTTGAATCCGAAAGTCAGCTTTATTTCGCTAAAGTCGACCTGATCGCCAAAGCGATAATCTGGACCATTACGACCATATCCTTGGTGCAATCTTGAGCGTTTTGTGATCTGGTTCATCGGTAATTCAATATCTCGCTTTTACGTCGACAGGCATTAATTTCATCTGCTCTTCGACCATGCCTTTTTGTAATGTATAAAGTGCATCCACATTACAGGAGTCAATGAGGTTAAGAAAATGCGCTGTAGCCTCCAAAGTTGATAAACTGTACTTATGCTTTGATTTTCTGATGGTGTATTCGCTGGCGTCAACTGTATCAAATTTGAGACTTGGCAAATGGTGTAGCCATGGATTTAATTGATAAAGTTTGGTCGCTTTTTTCCAGGTTCCATCAAGGACAATAACAGCATGTAAGTTAGCGTATTCATCGCGTTGTTGAACCAGCGATTGAGCTTGGTCATTAGGGTAAAGCAGCGCGACGTGTTTTTGTTCGCAATATGCTTTTAGATTATCGAAGTCTCGTTCATTTTCTCCAACCACTATTTGTATGTTACGTAATTGCAAAGCGAGTAACTTTGCGGTGTTTTTTGCTACTTTTGCCTCGCTCGGATGCTGCATAACAACCACTTCAATTGAGTTATCTATTAATTCGCTGATATATGAACAAACACAGGTTTGAAGGGGAAAGGCACAAACAGGACAAGTATTACGCTTCATAAAGACAAAAAGTTTTAAAAAAGATGGCATATTTTACCATATCTATTGCGTATTTACTTTGCACAAGAAACTAGATTTGGCTAGCATAAGTAATAGCATATAAAATTTAAGGAAAATTATGAGCATCGTAATAGATGAAAGCGCCTTAGAAAACATGCAAATGTTGCTAGGGGAGCAGTTTGAAGACACCGTTCATTTTTGTTGTTCGGAATTTGAGCGTTTGGCATCGGAATTAATGTTAAGTTTGAATCACGACCAAGAGGCTGCTATTCGTCATGCTCATAGCTTAAAATCTAACGCAGCTCAATTTGGGGCGTCTAGCTTGAGCGACCTAGCAAAAACCTTAGAACATGCACTAATACAAAACGATCAGGGCGTTGTTGACAATGCGATCCAAGAGTTATCTTCCCAAGTTGTAGGTTCAAAATCTAAGCTAGAGCAATGGTTGAGTGTCAAAACATAGTGATACCAATTTGACTAAATACTT
>NZ_RCSQ01000146.1:0-6633 GCF_004103255.1 Pseudoalteromonas sp. PS5 | reverse complement strand
AAAAAGACAACTCTATGATTGACCAAAACCTGATCCGCCAGTTGGTAACGATGGCACTAGATGAAGATCTCAACTACCAAACTCCAAATGATGGCGATATTACCGCAGCCCTAATCCCGCAATCGCAACACGCTCATGCTTATGTGATCACCAGAGAAGACTGCGTGTTTGTAGGTAAAGCAATCATTGAAGAAGTCTTCAAGCAAGTCGACCCAAGTGTCGCTGTTGAAGTGCTAGTCAACGACGGTGACTTCGTTGTTGCCAACACTCGCTTATTCACAGCCACAGGTTCCGCTCGAGCTATTTTAACGGCTGAGCGCACCGCGCTGAATTTTGTCCAAACTTTGTCGGGTACTGCAACCACCACAGCAAATTATGTTGCGGTGTTAGCTGGCACGCAAACCAAGCTATTAGATACACGTAAAACCATTCCAGGATTAAGAACATTGCAAAAATATGCAGTTAAGTGCGGTGGTGGTGAAAATCATCGCATTGGTCTATTTGATGCGTATCTTATCAAGGAAAACCATATCGCAGCGTGCGGCAGCATCGCCACCGCTGTTGCAACTGCGCGTAACAACCACTCGGACAAGCCGGTAGAAGTTGAAGTGGAAAATCTAAACGAACTACAACAAGCCTTAGATGCTGGCAGCGATATTATTATGTTGGATAATTTCAGCGTGGATGAAATTATCCAAGCGGTAGAGGTTACTCAAGGCAAAGCAAAACTGGAAGTGTCTGGTAACATGACAATAGAGACGCTCACAACCTACGCACAAGCCGGTGTTGATTTTATCTCCAGTGGCGCATTGACCAAACACGTGCAAAGTATTGATCTGTCAATGCGATTTGAATAATCATTGTTATCTTTATGGGCGTTTTTAACGCCCTAAATCGTCTGTTTATCTGTAATCCTGCGTAATAGAGAAACTTGTCTATTTCATTGACAAACTTACTGAAAACCCGTTAAATACGAAAAAAGAATTAGAGTGTAACAAGTTCTTAATGTTCAGTAACGGTTAGTTCCATCTCTTTTTTGAACCTATATTAGGAAAGTTTGCGCTACCGCAAAAGAATCAATAATTTATTATTAAAATTTGATTGCTGCGCTCAACGTTTACTATTAAAGTATTTGTTAATTGTGAACGCGAGAACTAATTAAGTGCTACACTCATAAAAGATTAGGGACGGCTCACAGGCATATCAGATAAATCTCAAGAAGATATATTGAGTTAGGTGAAATCAATAGCAAATGCTAAACACCACCTTCTGGTATGTAAGATAAAGCACCAGCCAGTTTGTTGATAGAATAGATTGGTGATTATTGCAAAGGTTTTAATAAACGCTTAACGTAAACATCGTAACGTTAAGTCACTTAAAATTTAGGAGACACATCATGACTCAAAAACAACAGGGTGGTTTTACCCTAATCGAACTAATGATTGTAGTTGCAATCGTAGGTATTCTTGCAGCAGTGGCACTGCCTGCTTATCAAGATTACACTGTTAAAGCTCGCTTTACTGAAGTAGTTACCGCTGGTGCATCAGTAAGAACTACTATGACTGAGTGTTTGCAGACAAACAATAATGTCATTACAGCATGTGACTCTTTTGGTGAGTTAGGTATTGCAGCACCAACAGCTACAACTAACTTAGCAAGCGTAGCAATTACAGAGACTACAGGTGTGATTACAGCAACAGGTAATGCTGTAGCAGGTGGTTTTACATATATTTTAACTCCACCAACAATTGATCCAGCAGATCCTGCACCTTCAACGTACGTATTCACAAAAAGTGGATCTTGTACAACAGCAAGCATCACAAACCTTTGCTAATTAAGTATTGGGGAGGGTTATTCTCCCCATTCACCTTTCAATCAAACACTCTAATCCATGAATAAGAAATCTATCGAATCTAGCAATACTTTAGACACCTTTATTTGGGTCGGAGTAAATAATAGAGGTAAGCGCTTAGAAGGTGAGATAACAGGTTCAAGCGTTGCCCTAGTCAAAGCCCAGTTACGAAAGCAAGGCATTACTCCTTCCAAGGTAAAACGCAAGCCCAAACCTCTATTTGGTTTGTCTGGTACACAAAAAATCACCTCGCAAGACATTGCGACTATCACCAGACAAATTGCCACGATGCTAACAGCTGGCGTTTCCCTAGTACAAACATTGGAAATGTTGGCGCGAGGTACAAAAAACAAGTCTCTATCTAAACTTATGGGACATGTCGCTGATGAAGTCAAAGCTGGTCAGCCCCTTGCAAAAGCGCTCCGCGCGTATCCAAGATATTTTGACGAACTTTATTGTGATTTAGTCCACTCTGGTGAGCAATCAGGTGCGTTAGACAGAATTTTTGACCGAGTAGCACTCTATAAAGAAAAAACCGAAGCGCTAAAATCAAAAATTAAAAAAGCACTTTTCTACCCTATTGCAGTTATCGTAGTGGCGCTAATTGTCACCTCCATCTTGCTCATTTTTGTTGTTCCTCAATTCCAAGATATATTCAATGGGTTTGGTGCGGAGCTACCAGCTTTCACGCTAATGGTGATAGGCTTTTCTGAGTTTTTGCAAGAATACTGGTGGGTATTTTTAATTGGTGTTGGCTTATTTGGTTATACCTATAAAGAAATGCTCATTCGCAGTAGTGCAGTTAAACATTTTAATGATCGCATGATCTTAAAACTGCCTATTGTAGGCGATATTTTAAAAAAAGCGGCCGTTGCCCGTTATGCACGCACCCTTTCAACCACCTTCGCCGCTGGTGTACCGCTTGGTGATGCACTAGACTCGGCTGCTGGCGCGTCAGGAAATATCATTTATAAAAATGCCATTCGAGAAATTAAGGCCGAGGTCAATGCCGGTAACCAAATGCACTGGGCGATGCACAACACCAAAGTATTCCCTGATATGGTAGTGCAAATGGTGTCTATTGGTGAAGAGTCTGGATCATTAGACAGTATGCTTGCTAAAGTCGCCAATATCTACGAGCAGGAAGTGGACGATGCCGTCGACGGCCTCTCAAGTCTTTTAGAGCCACTTATTATGGTCGTATTAGGCGTACTTATTGGTGGCCTCATTATCGCAATGTACTTACCTATTTTCCAACTGGGCTCTGTGGTTTAGACCGTTTGGCAGTGTTGCGTTATTCTCAACTTGATGTGGTACACTGCCGCGCACCTAGACATCACGTACAGTCTAGTAAATAGGTACCGAGCGCGACTCGGAAGTTTCACTTAAATAAAAATAAGCGCACGACTTATGCACGACATTATTCACTTGATGCAAACACAATTATGGTATTGGTTACTGACAGTAGCTGTTGTTAGTCTTTGTATCGGTAGCTTTTTAAATGTGGTTATACTCCGTTTACCCAAAATGATGCAAAACAACTGGCAATCAGAGTGTCGAGTTTTACTTGCTGATGAGCTTAAAACGCCGCCAAGCACAGATACCGAAACATTTAATTTAATTAAGCCAAATTCTCATTGTCCAAGCTGCAAAGCACCTGTCAAAGCATGGCAAAATATACCTCTGCTAAGCTGGATACTATTAAAAGGCAAGTGCCACCATTGCAGTGCGTCTATCTCTGTGCGCTATCCGTTTGTTGAATTAATAACCGCAATACTAGCAACTTGGGTTGCTTGGCACTTTGGTGCAAGCCTTGAAGCTGTCCTTTATATCGTTATTACATGGGTGTTGGTCGCGCTCACGGTTATTGACATCGATGAAATGTTATTACCAGATCAACTTACTTTGCCAACATTATGGTTGGTGCTTATTGCCAGCAGTTTAGGTGTGGGAGTGTCTCCTGGCACGGCAATTATTGGCGCAGCCGTTGGCTACTTGAGCTTGTGGAGTGTGTACTGGCTATTTAAATTGCTGACCGGAAAGGAAGGCATGGGCTATGGCGATTTTAAATTGCTCGCTATTTTTGGTGCCTTGATGGGATGGGAAGCCATCTTAACCATCGTTTTATTGTCTAGCCTAGTTGGTGCCATTATTGGCAGTATACAATTAAGTGTTCAGGGTCGTGACAAAGCCACGCCGATTCCATTTGGCCCTTATTTGGCCATCGCTGGCTGGATCACCTTGATATATGGCGAGCAGCTCCAGCATTGGTACGTTAACTTAATCATGTGATGAAAAACAATGCTAAAAACAAATAACTGGATTTTAGGGGTAACAGGTGGCATTGGTGCGGGCAAAACTGCGATCACCCAGCATTTACAACAAAAAAAGATTACTGTCGTTGATGCTGACATCGTTGCCCGTGAAGTCGTGGCTATAGGCTCTCAAGGACTACAGGCCATTGTTAATGAGTTTGGTAACAATATTCTCCTTGCAGATGGGGGGTTAGACAGAGCCAAATTACGAGCGATTATTTTTGCAGATGATCATAAAAAACAGTGGCTCGATGCACTATTACACCCGCTGATACGTAACACACTGCTCACGCAGCTAAACGAAGCACAAAGCGACTATGTTATCTTGTCCGCACCGTTGTTATTTGAAAATGGTCTAGAACGTTATTGCGATGCCACTTTACTCGTTGATGCGTCGGTCGAAACACAAATACAAAGAACGACAAAACGCGATAATGTAGACCCTACTCAGGTAGAGCGTATTATTGCAGCGCAGATGCCACGGCAAGAAAAGCAAAAAAAAGCAGACTACATATTAAACAACGACCGTCCGCTCGAAGAAAGTTTGCAAGCGTTGGACACACTACACCAGACATTTTTAACTGAAGCAAAAATACAGCAGAAGCGGCACACATAAGGAACTGCGTCTTGGGTAAGTAGTCAAAATGACATAATTTAATCTACACTCAGCGTAATAATAAATATTGAATAAGCATTGAATGTGAAGGCAAAGAGGTACTATGGAACATCATTCCCCACTACTGCGTAAGTTTATTACTCTCGGGCGAGTCACTGCCGAGCAAATAAAATCTCGCCAGTCAGAAGCTAACACCACTGCTGAATTGATATGCCTCAGCTCAGGAATGAGTTCAAAAGAACTCGCTGAAGAATGTTTGGAGTTGTTTAAAGTTCCTTACTTTAATCTAGATCATTTTAATGTCAGTGAAGTTCCACAAGCACTAGTCAAAGAAAAATTGATCCGCAAACACCATATTTTGCCGCTGGTACAAAAAGGTCGAAAACTGTATGTTGCAGCATCAGATCCCACTGATTTTGGTGCATTTGAAAACTTTGAATTTAGCACTGGGCTACAATGTGAAGTGTTAGTCGCAGACTATAAAAAGCTCGAGACTAAAATCGATCAATTGTTTGATGCCACCGGCGGACTGTCGATTTCAGAGGCTGAATTTAAAGAGTTTGCTGATCTTGACGTTGAAGAAGAGCCAAAACCCCAAAATACCAGTGAAGACAAAGATGATGCGCCAATCATTGTTTACATCAATAAGATATTGATGGATGCGATAAAAAAAGGAGCATCGGATCTACATTTTGAGCCATACGAAAAGAAATACCGAGTGCGCTTTCGTATTGATGGATTGCTACATGAGATGGCGAGCCCCCCTAATACATTGGCAACACGCCTAGCTGCGCGTATCAAGGTCATGGCTCACTTAGACATTGCAGAGAAGCGAAAGCCTCAAGACGGTCGTATTAAACTCAAAATATCTGAGCGTAAAAGTATCGACTTTCGTGTTAGTACACTCCCGACCATGTGGGGTGAAAAAATTGTAATGCGTATTTTAGATTCTTCCAGTGCTATGTTGGGGATTGACGTACTAGGTTACGAACCTGAACAAAAAAAGCTGTATCTGGATGCGCTTGAGCAACCACAGGGGATGATTTTGGTTACTGGCCCAACGGGCTCAGGTAAAACAGTATCATTATACACCGGTTTGAATATTCTTAACCAACCAGAGCGAAATATCAGTACCGCGGAAGATCCTGTGGAGATAAACCTTGAAGGTATAAACCAAGTTCAGATCAACCCTAAAGCAGATATGACTTTTGCCAATGCCCTTAGAGCGTTTCTGCGCCAAGATCCTGATATTGTGATGGTTGGTGAGATCCGTGACCTTGAAACCGCAGAGATCTCCATCAAAGCAGCACAAACGGGTCATTTGGTGTTAAGTACACTGCATACAAACTCAGCTCCAGAGACCCTTACCCGCCTTTTGAACATGGGTGTGCCAGCTTATAACGTAGCCAGCTCAGTCAGCCTGATCATTGCTCAGCGTCTTGCAAGACGCCTTTGTCCTAAATGTAAGACGCCAGAAACCTTGCCTGACGAAGCACTACTGGGACAAGGCTTTAGCGCTGATCAAATTAAGGAGATCACCCTTTTTGCACCAAAAGGCTGTGACAGCTGCACCGACGGCTATAAAGGTCGAGTGGGTATTTATGAGGTCGTAAAGATCACCCCTGAGATTTCCCATTTAATCATGGAAGGTGGAAATTCACTGGAAATTGCTGAACAAGCGGAAAAGTCAGGGTTTGATAACTTGCGCAAATCTGGCTTAAAAAAAGCAGCAGCTGGCGTGACATCACTGACGGAAATCAACCGAGTGACAAGCTACTAAACGCATACGGGAGCAGCCATGCATCGCATTCTTGTAACAAGATCGCGATATAAAATCGCTCCTACCACAA
>NZ_RCSQ01000145.1:0-12209 GCF_004103255.1 Pseudoalteromonas sp. PS5 | reverse complement strand
ATTAAGACTAATTGGTATTAAAGCAGTGCACACCCAAACGCTCAAGGTGACGAATAATAGCAAGGGTAAAGTATGTGGTGCCAGCACCCATTCTGGGTAGCATAAAGTCAGGCAATGCAACAGGTTGCCCATCGATAAGAATGCTTTCTTCGTCTTCCCTAGTAACCAGAAGATCAAACTGATCCGGTGAATACACTTGAAGATCGATACCTTCTTCTTTTGCTACCGCCATCAACCTATCTATCTCGTAGATTTCAGGTTTCACTAAATTGGCAGAGTCTTTATAGATGATCCAACCGCGCATACAAATTACCCCTTGAAAAACAGATAACCAGAGCGACATCTACAATATAATGTAAAAACACTACTTGCCAGTAAGTGCTATCGCCCTATAAACAAAAGCGCGATTATGTGGATTCACCGAAAAACAGTACAGCAAAAAAATTTATCGACACAATCTAAAAAACTACTCGCGATTTTCGAAGTAAGACTGTGTCCCATGTGCCTGTAATGCGCTTTGTATTCGCTGTAATGCGATCTTATACACAGCGTCTCTAATGTCGAGCCCTTCCTCTCGGCTTAGCTCCCATGCTCGGTCAAAAGCATCTTGCATGTAATTGGCCAGTTTATCGTTCACTACTTGCTCATCCCATGCTTCTCCTTGACGATTTTGGCACCACTCAAAGTAGCTCACAATCACCCCTCCAGCATTCGCTAAAATATCAGGGATCACCATAATGCCGCGATCATTTAAAATGGGATCTGCATCTGCTTCTACCGGACCATTTGCAATTTCAACAATATAATTTGCAGCAATGGAGTCAGCATTTTCTTTTGTTATGGCACCTGCTAATGCTGCTGGAACAAGAATGTCAACATTCAAGCTCAGTAATTCATCGTTACTAATGACATCATGTTCAACACTTTCACACACAGAGTCTTTACAATAAACCGCTTTGAGCGATTTACTGCGCTGCTTTTCTTGATAAACACTTTCGATATCCAAGCCTTCCTTACAGTAAATTCCTCCCTTAGAGTCACTCACTGCTACGACTTTGTATCCAGATTGCTGTAACAGTCGCGCACAATGATAGCCACCATTACCAAACCCTTGAATTGCCACTGTTTTGTCCGAGTTATCCCAGTTATTTTTATTACTTAACTGTTCAATGATTAAAAATGCGCCACGACCTGTTGCTGATTCTCGTCCCGCGCTTCCACCAAAAATAAGGGGCTTTCCGGTGATCACCGCTGGACTTTTCCGCCTTGCAATTTTCTCATATTCATCCATCATCCAGCCCATAATTCTTGCATTGGTATAAACATCAGGTGCTGGAATATCTTGCTCCGGGCCAATGAAATCGGCATTAGCCCTAATATAGGCACGTGCTAGGCGCTCTAACTCCATTGGACTTAAGGTTTTAGGATCAACGGTTACAGCACCTTTTGCACCACCAAACGGGACACCGACCGCCGCGCACTTGAGTGTCATCCACAGTGCTAATGCTTGGACTTCGCTGACGTTGGTGTCTTGGTGAAAGCGGATCCCACCTTTGGTTGGCCCAAGGAGGTCATTATATTGACATCGATGTGCCTCAAAGTAGTCCAACTTACCGTTATCTCTGCGGATAGAGATATTACTAGACAAGGTTCTTTGGGGTTGAGCAAGCGCTTGATACGTTGACTGCTCTATCCCTGTTTTCTCTACGATTGTGTTTACTCTTTTTAACGCGTCTTTTAATAGATCTGTGCTCATCCTTACCTCAACATTGTTAGTGTGATAATAATGGTATGCGTGTAATGTCATAAAAGATCAAGAGTGGATAAACCTTAATCACGCAATTTCTTGTAGAAAATAAGACGGTGACTCATCAGGCTCCAAAAGAAAACACTGCTTTCTTGCTCGAGTTAACGCGACATAAAATAACCGCCTCTCTTCTGCATCTGCATAACTTCCTTTTGCTGGAAGTAACGCCTCTATTATCTCTGGTACTTTTATTTTTGATGGGAATAGGCGTGCTTTAAGGCCAAACACTATCGTGAAGTCGGCTTCTGTCCCTTTAGCGCCATGAAATGTATTGGTACTGATCGCCAGCTGCGGAAATAGTCGACGCCAGTTATCCACCTGCGCTTTATCAGGTAAACCTTTATGGTTTCGAGCAAGTAACAAAACTGATACCGCACCTTCGTTACGTTGCTCAATCAAATTAAGGAGTTGTTGAGCATCCATTATTTCGTCACCACTGGGGACTTTTATAACTCCTTGCCCTTTGATACCTAGTTGGTTTGAACTGATATCTTTGGCTATTTGCTCAGGATTTCGACATATAAACTCGCAAGCTGTATCCAGAATACTTTGTGGATAGCGAAAAGTTTTATCTAAATAGGTAGTGGTAGACTTTCCAAAATGTTTGGCAAATTCTGTAGTCAGCCGTATATCACCACCACTAAAGCGGTATATTGCTTGCCAATCATCACCTACCGCAAATAATTGGCTGCCAGTTTTTTTATCCAATAACGCTTGAACTAGCTTTGCTCTGACACGAGAAATATCTTGAAACTCATCAACCAAAATATAACGCCAAGGCACTCTAAATTTGTCATTTTCAACATAATGGATAGCACGTTCTAGCATATCATCAAAATCGATACAGGCCTCATTGGTTAGATACAACTGATATTCAGCAAGTACTGCCAGCGGGACCGTCATTTGATGATTAAATCGCATAATTAATGACTCTACCTCTCCCATTATTTGCGCCTGCTTTATCAACGGCAACATTTGGCTGAGTAGCTCAATGACATGTTGGGCTTGCTTTATAGCTTGACCATCCAAAAATTGATGAAAGGCTTGTTCAAAGTGTGTTTCTTGTCGCAAAGACTGGATAGCATCAGAGATAAATAGCTTAAACTGCGCCTTATCTGTTGCTAACGTTGACAGCACAGGTTTTGTTCCTGTTACTGCTTCTATGATCTGCATACTCAATGAGTGAAACGTTGAACAATTCAGAGTATTCGCTATGTCATTACAACGTTCTCGCATTTCAGTTGCAGCATCATTGCCATAAGCAAGTAGTAACACTTGATCTGCATTGGCTAGCTTTCGATGCAGTAAATACCCCAATTTTGCCTTGATAACACTGGTTTTTCCAGTGCCTGCTGCAGCCAATAATAGTTGCCTGTCATCTTGAATAATGCAGGCTTTACGCTGTGCGAGAGTCAAAGGGTTGGATTCAACTTGGTCAAAATAGAGCACATCTTGCCCCAAGTAGTACGCGACAAATGCACACTGAAACTCAGCAATATCATTCTCAGTCCACGATGCAATTTCACGTATCGTCGCCACCATGGGTTCAAGCGCTTTGGGTAATATTTCCTTATCAACCTCTTTCCAACTGCACCATAATGAGCCAGCCACATCAAACACTACTTTTTGTATGCTTTGGCTAAGATAGCGACTACTGAGTAGCGTTTCTATTTTTTTCACTTTGGCATGTAAGTGGTGACCATGATGCCTAATCCAGTATTGCTGTAATGTCTGTATCAACTCATTCGCACCATGATGTTTTATCAATATCAAATACGTCGCTGTTTCAGTCTGTATTTTGAGTTCTTGATATAACCAACGGCGACTAAGAGTTGGAGGCTGACACATATCACGAAATAACACCGATGTATGTGCAGATTTTGCGCTGAGGAACACCCCCTCTTTTGAATATTTAGCGCCACGGATCCCGTGGAACAACCGGCTAAAAATATGTAGTGCAATCAATTGATAAATCAGACAAGTTAACTCCCTTACCCACATGCTAGCACGAAACTCAAATTCTCTTTCAATGAAATTTCATCACTTTCGTTACTGTTGCCACATATATAGCGTGAAAAATATTAATCTACTGTTTTATATACTTTTATTTTAATTTTCACGATTCGCTTTTATTACCATTCAAACGCTCAAAAAATACACTTTCTGCGATTTACTAGAACATGATGCAACGGGGCTGTAAGAAAAGAAAATCAAGACAAGTTACTTAAATTATAAAGACGTTTTCTGAGGGGCAATTTATATCAATTTCCTTAGTTAAGTTGTCTATTTTGAAGCGAGAAAATTTTGTCGATAATCCCGCTACCGCGTTCTGCGATCGCCAAGGTATCTACATATATGTAGGCAAGGCAAAAATTTTGCTATTTAGTTGTTCTAAAAAATAAATTTTTAACGCTGTTAGCGTCAGATTTACGCCTTCAAATTAAGCAGGTATTAAGTCAAATTGGTATTATAGCGGTTGTATGCAGTAAACGAACTATTATAAAAACTGCAGGCTATCATAAGCCCGCACGTCGATTAAAGTGCTACTGAGTTTAATTCGCGTCAAGTTGCTACTTTAAGCTTATTTGTGAATAGTAAAGTCGCTTTGCCTACCAGCACTAAGATCACAGCACCAGTGATGACTGGCGTAAATAAAAAACTCCACCCTTCCATTGCTAGCATTATCAATATGGGATTTGCCCCAGCTGGCGGATGCGTCGTTTTTGTTGCCAACATACCAAATACTCCAACGCCTGTTGCAGCTGCCAAGGTGAGTTCATTTACACCAATATATTGCGCAAAAATAATTCCAATTGTTGCAGTAATAATATGTCCAAAAATAACGTTTTTAGGCTGCGCTAGTGGGCTTTTTGGCACACCGAACACCAGCACTGCAGTAGCGCCTAAAGGTGCCATTAAAAAAATATACTCAACACTTATCGTTTGACTAAACGCCAATATTGCAATGGCGATAAACGCGCCCGCTCCAGCAATTAAAGCAAGTTGTATTTCTCTCATTGTATACGTTCCCTTTCAAAAAAGTAGACCAACTTGTCTACCCCACAAATAGTAGACAACTTGGTCTACTTCTGTCAACCTATAATCACGGTAATAAACATGGCTGACTGATGAGTACTAAAAGGCAACAACTGATCGATTGCGCAATGGAACTGTTCTATCAACATGGCATTCATGCCATTGGCATTAACGAAGTATTAAAGTCATCTGGTATCGCTAAAAAGACTCTGTATAACCATTTTGAGAGTAAAGATGCGTTGGTGCTTGCAACACTTGAGCAGCGACATCACCAATTTATATCTTGGTTATCTGGTTGCCTTGAAGATGTCGAGACCAGTGAAATGCTCGAAAAGCAACTGTTCTTGGCGCTAGATCAGTGGATTAATAATAAGGTGGAGGTACTGGGCGAATTCCGTGGCTGTTACTTTATTAACACAGCGGCAGAATTTGGTGAGCTTACCAGTCCAATTAATCAACTATGCCAGCGGCACAAACTTGCGGTAAAAGCGTTACTCAAACAATCGCTCAACGACGCTGATGATGCCGCTGTCGAGCGCCTGTTTCTATTGGGCGAAGGGATTATTTCAACAGCCTATATCTGTCACGATGCTAGCGTGGCCAAGCGGGCAGTAGAATTCACGAGCTAAACAGCGTGCTATTTGAAGGTTCCACTTTATGCTTATTGCTCAGGTTTATCGCCTGATTTGGGGGCTTTTTTACGTTGTTCTTGTTTGGCTTTCGCGACATTTTTAAAAACAGGTGGTGGAATAGGAAAAAGAGAAATAAGCGGCATCAATGCCAAAAATAAATAGGCGCCTTTTGGCATTTTTTTGGCCCATAGCACGACCTTAAAAAGTAAAAAGGACGCGATAAAAATCGCCATAAATAACAACAATACCTCTGCTATCCCTAAATCCATTATTATCTTCTCATCTATTCAATAAGCTTGATATGGAGATAAAATGGGTAAAAAGCAAGCGACGTAAAACAAATAAGAACGAAAAAAGGCCCTGAGGGCCTTTGGGTTTTAGTTACTTTGGGATAATCTGCGATCAGTACAGCATCGCAGAAACTGTGCTGTGATTATCAATCGCCATCGCGATACTTAGGACTGTGATATTGACTATTGAGAATGCAAATACTTGCCTCGCCCAACCATGTAAATCTGAGTCTCTTTGGTACCCTTTTAGCGCCATCAATAACCACCAAAAACTGGTTGTACAGGCCACCGCCATAAATGCTACACCGGTGTAGCCGCTAAGCGGTAGTAACATCACCACCAGTGCATAAATGGCGATATACAAAACAATATGATGCTTGGCCTTTTCAACACCTTGCGCGACTGGCAACACCGGAATATTCGCGGCTCGGTAATCGTCAAAACGGAAAATCGCAATGGCGTAAGAGTGCGGCATTTGCCAAAGACAAAACATCAATAATAAAATGGCAGCGCCAGAATCAAACACCCCGCTTACTGCGCAGTAACCAACCACAGGAGGCACTGCCCCTGACAGGCTACCAACCACAGTGCCATACACTGAGTTTCGCTTCATGTATAAGCTGTAAACACCGACATAAATAAAAAACCCAAATGCGGCAAAACCCAGCGCAATCCAATTGGTGAAATAGGCTAAGAGCCCAAAGCCAGATAATCCGAGTACCAGACTATGTGACAGTGCAGCAACTGAGGAAATTTCCCCAGTTACTGTCACGCGAGTTTTAGTGCGAGCCATTGCCGCATCGATATCCCTGTCGATGACATTGTTAACTACACAACCTGACGCAACGACTAAAGATAGCCCTAGCAGAGTCAATGCAAATAGCAGCCAATCAACTTCACCTCGAGAGGCCAATAAAAAGCCTCCTGCGACTGAAATCAAGTTTCCCATAATGATCCCAGGTTTTGTCACCTGAAAATAACGACGCAGCATGACTACTCTCCTGTTAATACATCATCATGGCGTTCGATTCGTAGATGATCCAGACCGACAGCCCCACTACCATCACAATAATCAACGCACTAAAGATAAAGGAAAGCGTGCTTGCCTTGCCTTCTTCGGTAACAAAATTCAGGTGTAAAAAGTACTTTAGGTGCACCCAAATTTGCACTAACGCCGCTGTCACTAACGTCCAAAATGTCGTGCTAGATGACAAGCTGCCACTCATCACGGCAGCAAAAGGAATGGCTGTCAACATAACGGATAGCACAAAACCAATTAGATACGACTTCACACTACCGTGGCTGTCGTGTTCATGCTTATGAACATCAGTCTGTGCTAACGCTTGAGATCCACTATGGCTCATTACATTGCCCCCATTAAATAAACAACAGTAAATACACAGATCCAAACAATGTCTAAAAAGTGCCAGAATAAGCTTAAGCAGCTCAAACGTGTTACCGTTTGTGGCTTAAGACCACGACGTGTCACTTCAATCATCATCACACTCATCCAAATCAAGCCTGCCGTCACGTGCATACCGTGCAGACCCACTAATGAGAAGAAAGAAGTCAGAAAAGCACTATTTTGCGGTCCATGACCGTGTACTATTAAATGATGAAATTCATACACTTCCATGCCAATGAACACCGCACCAAAGGCAAATGTCACCGCAAGCCAAGATAAGGTTTGCGACTTTTTCTGTTTGTTTGCCGCTATCATGGCAAAACCAAAAGTAATACTACTTAACAGTAAGGCTGCGGTTTCAACCGCAACAAAACCCAGCTCAAAGATATCTTTGCCAGATACGCCACCTGCGGTGTTCATGTACAACACAGCGTAAGTGGCAAAGAAGGAAGCAAACAACAAACAATCCGTCATCAGATATAGCCAAAAACCAAATACGGTATTTGAACCTGTGTCATGGTCTGCATGCTCGTGAGCATCTTCTAACGCATGCAGCGTAGCGGGAGTAATAGCACTCATGAATTAACCCTCCTGTAATGTACGAGAAAGGTGGGCAGACTCAATCTGCTCAATCTCGTCAACCTGAACATAATAATCAACGTCGCGGGTGTAACAACGTTTAATAAATACCGCGATAGCACTGACTAATCCCACCGCCGCTAACCACCAAATATGCCAAATCATGGCAAAGCAAAACGCGGTCAATGACGCACTGATAAGCACTCCTGCGGGGGTATTTTTTGGCATGTGAATAGGCTGATAGTGTGCAGGTTTTTGGTATGCCTGTCCCTGCTCTTTCATTTCTGTCCAAGCGTCAATATTGTCAACCACAGGAGTTGTCGCGAAGTTGTAGTACTGTGGGGGAGAGTCCGTAGACCACTCAAGCGTATGCCCATTCCACGGATCGCCTGTGGTGTCTTGCAATTGCTCGCGGTTTTTGTAGCTCACCACTAGCTGTACCACTTGGAAAACTATCCCAAACATAATGATAAAGGCACCAATGCACGCGATGTATAGCCAAATGTTCCACTCTGGCGTGTTGGTATGATTAAGGCGACGTGTCATGCCTAAGAAGCCAAGCACATAAAGCGGCATAAAGGCCACAAAAAAGCCAACTAGCCAGCACCAAAATGAGGCTTTACCCCAACGCTCATCAAGCTTGTAACCCATTACTTTAGGGAACCAGTAAGCAAATCCCGCCAGATAACCAAACACTGCCCCACCGATAATGGTGTTATGGAAATGTGCAATTAGGAAAAGACTGTTGTGCAGCACATAGTCCGCGCCAGGAATTGCAAGCAGTACGCCAGTCATCCCACCTACGGTAAAAGTCACCATAAACCCTAACGTCCAAAGGACAGGCACTGTGATCCGTAACCGACCGCGATACATGGTAAATAACCAGTTAAAGAGTTTTACTCCCGTTGGCACCGCAATGACCATCGTCATGACCCCAAAGAAAGCATTAACATTGGCGCTTGAACCCATAGTAAAGAAGTGATGTAGCCAAACAATAAAGCCCAAAATAGAAATCGCACCGCTGGCATACACCATCGACTTATAGCCAAACAAGCGTTTACCTGTAAAAGTCGAAATAACCTCTGAGAAAATCCCAAACGCAGGCAAGATCAAGATATACACTTCAGGGTGACCCCATGCCCAGAACAGGTTGATATACATCATGGCATTACCACCGGCTTCATTGGTGAAGAAATGGAAGTCCATATAACGGTCAAGCGTTAGCATCGCAAGCAATGCAGTAAGGATTGGGAAAGACGCCGCAACTAGAATATTTGCCCAAGTACAAGTCCAAGTAAAAATAGGCATTTTCATTAGCGTCATGCCAGGTGCACGCATCTTAAATACGGTTACCAAGAAGTTCACGGCGGTGAGCAATGTCCCAAGCCCGGATATTTGCAGTGCCCAAATATAGTAATCAACCCCAACACCCGGACTAAACGACAACTCCGACAAGGGCGGATATGCCACCCAACCGGTTTTTGCAAACTCACCAAATGCCAATGATAAATTGATCAAAATAGCCCCACCCGCTGTCAACCAAAAGCTAAGGTTATTCAAAAACGGAAAGGCAACATCTCTAGCACCAATTTGCAGTGGCAAGATGATATTCATTAAACCAATCATAAATGGCATCGCCATAAAGATGATCATGATCACCCCATGTGCGGTAAAGATCTGGTCATAATGCTCTGGAGGCAGATAACCGGCTGCGCCGCTTGTGGCCATGGCCAGCTGTGTACGCATCATGATGGCGTCGGCAAAACCACGCATTAACATAATTAATGCCAAGATAATGTACATCACGCCTAGGCGTTTATGATCGATTGAAGTGATCCAATCGTGCCACAGCACGCCCCATTTTTTGTATTTTGTGACCATTGCCGCCACGATTAGACCAACAATCGTCACCACGGCTAACGTCACCATAATGATGGGTTCGTGATAGGGGATTGCCTCGATGGATAATTTACCAAACAACGACATAATTACTCCTCAGCCTTGCCGTGATGTGAATGCGCAGCATGCTCTGGTTTGGCGTAATAGTTCATTTCGCCATGACCCTGCATGTACTTCATAACTATGGTGTGAAATAAGCCCTGCTCTACCGAGCCAAAATACTCAACGGGGTGATATTCTGAAGGCTCTGTCAACTGCGTGTAACGATCTGCGGTTAAGGCGTCGCCGTTTGCTTTAACATCGGCAACCCAGTTATCAAAATCTGCTTTGTCTTTGGTGGCAATGGCTTTGAACTTCATTCCAGAAAAACCCGCCCCACTGTAGTTGGCAGAAAAACCATTGAACGTTCCCGGCTCGTTAGCAATCAGGTGAAGCTGCGTTTCCATCCCTGCCATCGAGTAGATTTGACTACCAAGCTGCGGAATAAAGAAAGAGTTCATGGTGCTTTCGGAAGTGATTTTGTACTCCACCGGGACATTCGCTGGAAACACCAGTTCATTCACGCTGGCAATGCCTTGCTCTGGATAGATAAATAACCACTTCCAGTTTAGCGATACCACTTGAATGGTGAGATGTTCTCCTTTGCCCTCCAACGGCTTGTATGGATCAAGCGATTGTGTAGAGCGCCAGGTGATCACCCCAAGCACAATAATAATCACAATCGGAATGGTCCAAACCACGGCTTCTATTTTGTTAGAGTGGGCCCATTTAGGTGCATAGATTTCGTGGTCACGACCATCTCGGTACTTCCACGCAAAATATAAGGTAAGAATAATAACTGGTACTACAACGAGTAACATCAGTACAGTGGCAATGATGATCAAGGACTTCTCATCCATGCCAATTTGCCCCTTGGGATCCAAAATGCCACCATTACAACCGGTGAGCATTAGCCCCAATGAAGCGAGCGCATAATTCACGACACTACGTTTATTCAATTGATTACCCTTCAACGATAAGCTGCGGCTTATTTATCAAGCACGCTGAGTATCTTTTTGTGCGAGCTACGCTGCACAAGTTCGAATTGCACTGTATCTATTAGGAAATACATTAGTGAAGGGAAACGCTTCGTTGATACCAGTCACTAACCTATTTACCAAATAATTGATTGATACAGTAAACGGACAATCACATCACCAAGCCTACAACTCGCTCAAAAAGGACGATAAGTAGCCGATTAATGTAATCGAAAGTGAATTGCTGACTGCTGATCTGCAAAGTGCAAATTGTTCCAATTTGATTAATTAAGTGATCGATTTAGAGACGAGAGCACCTTGTCGATAACACCGCAAAAAATTTGCTATTTAGTTGTTCTAAATAAACAATTTTTAACGCAATTAGCGTCAGGAGTCCTCGTTCAAATTGAACAAGCGTTAAGACAAATTGATATTAAGCACATTGGATCTAATACCAATTATCTTGATTAAGTGGTCTATTTTTAAGCGAGAAAATCTTGTCCATAACTCCGCTACCGCGTCCTGCTGTCGCTAAGGTACCTACATCCATATAGGCAAGGCAAAAATTTTACTATTTAGTTGTTCTAAATAAGAAATTTTTACGCTGTAGGCGTCAGATTTATGCTTTCAAATTGAGCAAGTATTAAGTCTAATTGGTATAAATATTGCGATTACGCAAACAGACAGCGGTATCTAAAAGGAGGAGCACGACAACCATGTGCGCTGGGCGCCGGTTGAGGGTGTATAGCCTCTGTAGAGGCGAATACCATTTTGCGTAGCACGATGCCAGCGCGTGTAGGCAAAATAGTATGGAAAACTAACCAATAAATACCAACCAGCAAGTGTAATGATAAAATAGGCTGAGCCAAAAACGCTCCGAGCATCACCACAAGAGAGTCTGGTAACGAATTATCTGCAAATAATGCTTCTAATTCAGCTACATCACCTAACATACCACTGAATAATAATACTGAGTTGGCTACCATTAACAGGCTAAGTACCGCAGCAACACGCCCAAATAACCAAACACGCGACGTGGTACTTCCTGAAACGGCAGTATCACTAACGACTGGTTTATCTGTAGCAAAGCTGTGTGAGGGCACGGATAGTCCTGATCTTTAATTGGGCTTAGTTAGTTTTGAACTTTCAGTTTAAACTGAAAATTCGCGTCGAAGTATAACAAAGTCGAAATGTGATTCAAGCGCTTTATGCAATGATCTACATCAATTTATCCTGCTTTAGCTCGTTGCTCAGAAGTAGGCGCTGCTTTATGCAGCGATCTGTAGGCCTCTCACACTTCTTGATATACACACCTGTCACCAAACTGCTCGGCGGGTAAACCACCTCCTACCAGACAGAATTGCCCTGCAGTAGAAGCTGCCTTACGCAGCGACCTTTAAAAAACCTCACACTTCTTGATATACACACCTATCACTAAACAGCTCGGCGGGTAAACCACCTCCTACAAGACAGAATTGCTTTGAAGTAGGAGCTGCTTTACGCAGCGATCCGTAAAAACCCTCACACTTCTTGATATACACACCT
>NZ_RCSQ01000144.1:0-7753 GCF_004103255.1 Pseudoalteromonas sp. PS5 | reverse complement strand
AGCGGTGCTACTAAAGCTATTTCCCCGCTTCAAGATAGATCATTTACTTAATACAACTGGTATAAGACCTTGGGATCATGGCGCAGATTTAAACCCCTGTAGTGTGAAATAAGTTATAAATAGGCGAGAAATTGCTGAGTTAATCTAAAAATTGCGGTGGTCAGGGAAAAGTTGACCACCGTAGGAAAAGCAAAGCTATCTGTTATTTTGTTACTTTGCGTGCTCTAAAGTTTCGGCCTTTCATTTTCCCTTCTGAGATTGTTTTAAGCGCTACGTTGGCAACACTGCGCTCAACCGCAACGTATGATGACATTGCAGTGACTTTAATCTTGCCAATTTGATCACCTTTTAGTGCGTGGTTTGAGGTCAGTGCTCCCAAAATGTCCCCAGGTCTTAGTTTCGCTTTCTTACCACCATCGATTTGAATGGTAACCATTGGCGCTCGATTAATTTTGTTATTTAAAACTTGATCGTTTGGCAAGGTACTGGGCTCAATATTCTTACCTAAATAGTCTTCGAGGGCATTTACTTTATGTGATTCCTTATAGCTCATCAAAGAGCATGCCACGCCTTTATTGCCTGCACGCCCAGTTCTGCCAACGCGGTGAACATGTACTTCTGGGTCATGGGCGATATGGTAGTTGATCACCATATCTACGTGATCGACGTCGATACCTCGTGCGGCGACATCCGTTGCCAATAAAATGGTGACGCTCTTATTCGCAAAGCGAACCAATGTGCGGTCACGGTCTTTTTGCTCTAAATCACCGTGAAGTGCTGCTGCATCAAAACCTAAACTATATAGGCTGTCGCATACGTTCTGGCATTCTGCCTTGGTGTTGCAGAAGATAACCGCAGAATTAGGTTGAAATTGCATTAACAGTTTTTGGACTGCAGGCAGTCTTGCATCGTTATTGTCGACTTCATAAAAGTACTGTTCAATTGAGCTATCATCGTGGGTTGATTCAACCGTGATTTTAGCTGCATCTTTCATGACATGCTGCGCAAGCTGTTCTATTTTTGGCGGGTAAGTTGCGCTAAAAAGCAGGTTTTGTCGTGTTTTAGGGCAGTGGTCAATGATACATTGTAATGACTCTTCAAAACCCATTTCCAGCATACGGTCGGCTTCATCTAGTACAAAGGTATTGACTTCATCTAGCGACAAGCGACCTTTGCGCAAATGCTCTTCAATGCGTCCTGGCGTACCCACAATGATGTGCGCGCCGTGTTCAAGAGAACCAATTTGCGGACCCATAGGTGCGCCACCACACAGTGCCAATACTTTAATGTTATGGATTGCACGGGCAAGCTTGCGAACTTCAACAGCAACCTGATCGGCAAGCTCTCGAGTTGGGCATACGACCAAAGCCTGCACACGAAAACGTTTCACATTTAAATTATGTAATAGTCCCAAAGAGAAAGCGGCGGTTTTACCTGACCCCGTTTTACCTTGGCCAATAACATCTTTACCTGCCAAGATAAGCGGTAAGGTTTGTGCTTGAATGTCAGTCATGGTGTGATAACCCAACGAAGTGAGGTTATCAAGTAAGGCGCTGGAAAGTGGAGTGCTGGAAAAAAGTGGCTGAGTCAAAGTCGCTGTCTCTGTAGTTCTAAAACAGCAATTATAACATGGCTCGAATGGATAGCGCGTGTAAGGCCGTGATAAAATTTTTTACCACGGACAAGTGCGTTAAAAAATGATTTTAAACATTTCCCATGAGCAAGGGTAGGTTGCATTACAACCAATAACCGTCGGCTCTGCATTTGCGCCCGAGCCACCATTACCAAGAGCCTGCACATAGTAGCCGTTGACGGATTTGAGCGCTACTTTATCACCGCTTTGGATGAGCGCACCGGGGTTATTTGGCAGTTCAATCGTGAATGTCTCCCAGATAGAGGCTGCGGTTCTATTGGCGTTGAGTTCACCTCCACCACCTTGTTCGGCAACAAAGTAGTAGCCAGATGTAGTCTGAATATGAACTTCATCACCGCTATTAAGGTCTCCGCCATTAATATCTATCAGGGTAAATTGCTCCCAAGGACCTATGGCTAAGCGGTTTGCGTTGACCGTGCCGCCGCCGTTACCTTCAGCCACAAAGTAATATTGTCCGCCAGTTTCGAACGACACATTCGCGTAGCTAGTGGGGCTACAAGGCAGCGTAGTAAAAGTGAGATCTTCACCTTGGATTGTGGTGCGTGGGGGTTTTGGATCTCCACGGAAGCGAAAGTGGTATTCAGTCCCACAGCTTAGGTTTGAAATTTGAGCACTTACGGGGCCATTTACTCCAGGTGGTGTTGCAAAGATACTACTGCCGTAGCTTGTGGTAGTGCCATAATCAAAAATCTCGCCACTTAGGCCTATGGTGGAAGAAGAATAGCCATTTAATTGTGCGGATGTTTGGGTGATGTTGCTTGCAGGTTGGGTTAGATACTGTGTACCCGCGTGCGCTAAAAAGGTACTGCTGCATGCAGTCAATAGTAGTAACTTGAACTTATTCATAGCCTAGCTCCTTTGACGAAAAAGGCTGTTACGATTAACAGCCTTTTTTAGCTTAGGAGAAGGTGTCGTAAATGCTATTACACCTGCTTACACCTTTAATTGCCAGAAGTGGGCTTATGGCGTGGTGCACGCTTGTCTCCAGCGTGTTGGTTCTTTGGCTTATTGGTAGACTGTGATGGGCGACGTCTGCGGTTGCCATTGTTGTTACCAGTAGGTTTGCTGTTACCACTTGGCTTATTATTACGAGGACCTGAATTTTGCTTGGGTTTGTTTTTCGGCTGAGCAGAAGTTGCTTGCTCAGCGTCTGTTGTCTTTGGCTTTTTCGGTTTCTTTGGTTTTTTCGGCTTGATTGGGCGCGTATCTAACTTTGACTCAGGTACGGCAAGTTGCGGTTCAAATCCAGGTTCCACTTTACGCGGCACCAGCTGTTGAATTAGTCGCTCAATACCAAATAAATCGCTTGCGGTTTCTTGGGTAACAAATGAGATAGCTTCACCCGTTGCACCAGCACGGCCAGTCCTACCGATACGGTGAACATAATCTTCGTAAACATTTGGCAGGTCAAAGTTAACCACGTAGGGCAGCTCCTGAATATCCAAACCTCTTGCTACAATATCAGTGGCAACAAGTACGCGCACTTCACCGTTTTTAAAACCAGCAAGGGCTTTCATACGAGCACTTTGACTTTTATTACCATGGATTGCTGCGGCATTGATCTTGGCTTTTTCTAGATCCTTAACCAAGCGATTGGCACCGTGTTTTGTGCGGGTAAATACCAACACTTGTTGCCAGTCATGCGTTTGAACTAAATGTTTAAGTAAGTTGGTGCGCTTACTTTTATCTACTGGATACACCCACTGAGTAACACTTTTGGCGGTGCTATTAGCTGGTGCTACAGAAACCTCTATAGGGTCATGGATTAATCCTTTTGCTAACGCTCTAATCTCTTCAGAGAAAGTTGCAGAGAACATCAAATTTTGCCGACGAGCGGGCAGTACTTTGATTATGCGTTTGATATCGTGAATAAAGCCCATGTCTAGCATGCGGTCGGCTTCATCCAATACCAGTACCTCAAGGTCATCAAATTTGACAGCATTCTGTTGGTAAAGGTCTAGTAATCGCCCAGGTGTCGCTACTAAAACATCAATGCCTTTACGCAGCTTCATCATTTGCGGGTTGATCTTCACACCGCCGTAAACGACTTCAGAGCTGATAGGGAGGTGTTTGCTGTAGAGTTTAACACTTTGCCATACTTGATCAGCAAGTTCACGTGTTGGAGTTAGGATCAAGGCCCTTACATGGTTGGCTTTTGGTTTAGATCCCGACATCAGGTTTTGTAGCAAAGGTAGCGTAAAGCCAGCGGTCTTGCCTGTACCGGTTTGCGCTGCGGCCATCACATCTTTCCCAGCTAAAATGCCGGGAATAGCTTGTTCTTGGATCGGCGTTGGCTGGTCGTAGCCTTGCTCAACAACGGCTTGATTTATTTCTGGGGCTAAACCTAGGTGGCTAAAGCTCATGATTTGTTACTCTGTAGTAGGCGGCGGGCAAGAGTACAGTATTTACACCAGTTACGCAATTTTGCCACCGCCTAAATTACTGTTAAGTGTTCTCTGCTACGTATAATAGACTACAGGGGTTTAAAAATACGCTGTTCCTCGCACCTATACCAGTGATAGCGTAACAGAGTATAGCAGCACATCCTTGTGTGCTTAATTTCGAATAAAAATCTACGCTTTGAATAAACTGAGTTTACCAGAGAAGTTTTTAAGGTTTGGGAAAATCTGCAGCAGTGCACTGTCGTCTACCCCCATCCAGCTACCAAGGCTTGCAGCCAGTTGGTCAACAGCTGTGGTGGGAATGAGCCTGCCGCTACCCGCATCAAAGGCATGGTTTAATTCTGGGGGAGGGATATCGCCGAAAATAGTGCCACCATTGACTGCACCACCCATAATAAAGTGATGAGCGCCCCAACCATGATCAGTACCATCACCATTGACAGCAAGGGTACGACCGAAATCAGATGCGGTAAATAAAGTTACTTGCTTTTCTAACCCTAAGCTGGCAATGGCCGTATTAAACGCCACAAGTGCGCCATCAAGCGCTGATTGCAGTTTAGGCAAGCTCTGAGCTTGACCTGAGTGAGTATCAAATCCACCCATGCCAACAATATACACTTGTCGTTTGGTGTTGAGTTGCTGCCTTGTTGCAATACTTTGGCAAACATTCTTCAGCTGTTGCGCCAATGGTGTGGTAGGAAATTGTGGTAAGGTAAAACTGGTATTGGCAATGGCATCATTGTATTGCGAATTTGCCGCCATGGCGCTGCGAGTAAGCGTATCTAGGTCTTGCTGAAGTATATTATTGCTACTACTGTTTTCTTTGCCCGCAAAGTAGTCAGCGAGCGCTTGTTTGTTGTCGAACTCTTCTAAGATTTCTATTATTCCAGCTTTGCCATCACTCACATGGTATGGAAAGGTATTACTGCCGGTTAACCACAGATCAGCCTCGGCTGTGGTAATGGCATTAAAAGGCGTCTGCTGCGTTTTTCCTGTATTGATAAGCGCATCATTAATTAACCCGCCCCAACCAAATTGTGCCCCTTCCGTTTTACCAGACATCCAAGTTGACTGCTGATCATTATGAGAAAACAATCGAGGAGGTACACTTGCAGTGGCTTGTTCTAGATGCGAGGCATTAACAGGTTCAAGTAATGGTCCAACATTGCCAATTACGGACAGTTGTCCTTGAACATAGAGTTTCGCAAGGCCCGCCATTTCTGGAGGTAAGGCAAATTTGCGTTGATTAAATCGAGAGGGAGTACTGAGGGCGTGCAAATTTTGTGGTGTTCTTGGCGTAGGGTAAGCACTGAGTAGTGAGGATCTGTGATTTGCCCACTGTTGATAGTTACTGTCATCCAGAGGAATAATCGTGTCATGGCAGTCCATTCCACCATATAAAAATACACAAACAAGGGCTTTATAATCTTCGCCTTGTTCTGCTGCCGCAACGGCTTGACTCAACGAAAGCAAGGACGTTGACATCATGGTCGCACCGCTTAGTTTCAAAAAATCACGTCTTTTCATCTTGTCTCGTCCTATTTTTGAATCAAATAATCTGCTGAGGTCATCACGAGTAAAATCGCCCATTGCACTCGAATAAGGCTATCTTGTGGTTCCTCCATCGGTAGTGTCTCAAGAATTTGGGTGATCTTATTCACTGTATGCTCAGTGAGCTGATCTGCGCTTAGGAGTAGATTTAAATGAGCCAATAGCGCTTTTGGGTCATCTGCCAAAGTGAGTTCGTATTCATAGTCTGCAAGAAAGCTATAAACAGCTTGACGAGCATCAAGCGGTATATTTTCGGCGTCATAATCCGCTTGTAAATCAGCAATATCAACATCTTGTTGATAGCCAAAAATATAATAGGTCATAAAGTTAATATAACCTGGGATTGACGAGGCGTTGGTAATTTGGAACTCAGGTGCAACCAGTTGGTTTTGCGATATTAGCGTTCCTGGTGCACTGTAACCCGGGCGAAAAAAGTTAAATACGCTACTTGAACGATAGGGGTGTTGATTTAATGCGTTTGCTGAACGAGTATCCCATAGTGGCTCTTGATACTCAGGCGTAATATTTTTTACTTCGAAGGCTCGGGCCCACTGTGTAAATCTTAATATTGGCTCTCTTAACTTGCCACTGCGCGCTGTTTTCTCGCTCCTAGCTTCTTTATCAAAGATAATTGCTGCAATCGTTGCAGTTAAATCTCCCCGTTGGCTAGCGCCCACTTTGGTACCATCGGGCAATACGTAGCTACCAGAATCAAAGCTTTCTACTGCCCGAGCGACATAGCCAGATGAAGGGTTTGATGTTACTAAACGTTGGATTAACTGCTTAACCACAAATGGCCCAACATTAGGATGTGAAAAGATATGATCTAATGCGAGCGTGATTGATTGGTTGACATCGGTGCCAGCGGCTATGGTGTAGCCTAAAAAGGATTTGGCTTTAGTCGAATGTAGTTCAGGGTCGCCGACCATAGGTAGCGCGTACTCCTCTTGAGCGGCTTGTTCGGCGCCTGACTCATCAAGCACTAACCCAGTGAAAACACGGGCAAGACCAGTAATATCTTTATTGGTATACAACTCAATGGCTTGGTCATTGCTATCGCGTTTCTCGCTACCGTCTGGGTTTAACTCAACAAGACCCAAAGTAAAGAGCTGTAAGATCTCCCGAGCATAATTCTCATCAGGCATCCTGCCTGTTTGCTCGTCTCCCTTTTGATTTCCTAAATATGTTAAGTAAGTTCCCATCGCGGGTGAGTAAGTTACCGCCTGAAGCAGCTCTCGATAATTGCCAAAGGCGTGCTCAATGAGTATATCTTGAAAGCGTGCTACTGCCGCTGGGATGTCAGTGAGCTCGTCACCACCGGCATTAGAAACCACTAAAATCTCAGATAAAGCGAAAGCTACTCGCTGACGCAGTTGATCTTCGCCAGTGATGGCATCTTGCCAAAACCCGATACTTGTTGATTCTACGAATAGGGTATTAAAACCGTCGTCTTCGGGGGTATATTTTGCAACTGAATTCATTTTCAAGCTTGGTTTTAGTGCTATTTGGTCGATGAACCATTTAGAAGCAGATGTGCCGACAAGCGTGTTGAGCTGTTGTGGTGTAGCGCCAAAAGTCGTTTGGTGTAAAAACGAGGCCGTACTTTGTGGTGTCGCAAACACATTATCCACTGCAATAGGTTGCGATGGCTCGGTAATTTCAGTGTTGTCAGTGAGCTGCTGATTGGCTTGCGCGACTTCGGTTTCTTGCGCACCGCCACAGCCAGTCGCTGATAGGGTTAACACACACCAAACTGAAAAGTATTTAATGACTGATCTCATAACTTAACTCAAATAGTGAACGATAAGTTATGAGTGTAGGATGATTTTTGACTTTAGTGTTTTACAAGTTTGCGTGCGAAACCATACAAAATTGTAAACTAACCAAGTCAAAGCTTAGCTCAGTCGATTAGGGCCTGTTGACCTTTGCTGTTTGATTTTTGTTCTTCTGAGTGTGTTTTGGTCGCGACGCTCGACTTGCCGCCTAGTGATCTAGGCAAAAGTTGAGCAACAATGAACAAAGCGCACTCAGGTGAACCCAAAGGGCAGCGCTTGATTGGCATTTCTACTGTGTTATCGCCTGACTCACATAGAACAACTATGCTACGCAGGCTCTGCCTTGTATAAATACCAATCAAACTGCTGCA
>NZ_RCSQ01000143.1:0-9261 GCF_004103255.1 Pseudoalteromonas sp. PS5 | reverse complement strand
TATTCAGAATCGACTAAATAGCTAATTTCACATCTATAATGAGGATAAGAGAAGGAAAGCTGCTTTTTTAGATTATCATGGAACTTTTTTGGTTCTTAGTGGTCTTGATTTGTACCAAGACCAAAACCAAGATAGAGTATCTTTTGTTAAACAAAGATCACCGCCCTGGTTCGGTTAAGAACTAGGCTTTAAGCTAGGTTTTCACATGCTCTTTCAGTTCTTCGATCTGTACCCTGAGTAAATTTTGAAATGGCAATGCTTTTAAGAACATTCAACCTTACACCGTCTGAAAAAGTGAGATGTATTGAGGTCAGGAGAACCCGAATTACAGTGGGTGTTGGCACGAGAGGAAGCTTCCTTTTGGTATCAAAGGCGCACTTCCTCTTTTAAAACTTCGCTATAAAGAAAATCGATAACTCAGTGTTGCGCTCGCATGGTATTGTCTCATCAGCTCATCATCAAAGTGCCAGCTACAGGTATTTTCTGTCGCAGGATCAAGATCACAAGTAACTTTCGAGCCATTGTTAAGCATTGTTGCTATCCAACGTACTTGCGCTCCAAAATGAAAACCGGCACCTACATCATACTCTAAACCAGTATAAAGACCTGTAGCAAAGAATGTGTCTGAGTCGATAAAGTTAGGATTAACAAAGGTAGCACCAATTTGTGCACCAAGGTAGACATCGAGGTTTTCAGTAAGCGGTCGTACGACAGCACTTTGAAAAAACAAATACTCCATTTCAACTTTGTTGAGTGGGTAGGCTGTTAGCTGAGTTTCGGTTGTACCATAATAAAAGCCATAACGGCCTTGTGGCACATACTTATCGATACTGATCCCAAAATGAGAATCATCCTCTAGTTCGTACTTTTGGTGACGCGAAGTTTCAATATCGCTACTGAATGATTCACCACCATAGATTGATATGCCAAATTCACCAAAGTCGGCTGCGGTTACGACACTGGAAGTCGTCAAAGCCAATGTCGCAGCAAGGGTAACTAATTTCATATATTCTTATCCTTGATCCAGAGTAATGCTTGTGTAATGAGCGCAGAGTATATCAATGATGAAAGAAAATAATAATCCGTAAAGCGTGATTTGCTTGCATTTCTTCACATTGATTTTTATCATTGCGATGTTATTGACTTGGAAAAGCATTTTGCAGCTAATATTACGCATACTTATCACCTTGTTCGTGGTGGCTACTCTTAGTGGTCAAAGCGCTGCTGCGTCTATGGCAGCATGTGAAATGGACAGTACAAATAACGAAGCAAAAACTCACAGCAAACATACGCAGTCTGAACATCATCAAATGATGAGCGCAGAGATGGACTGTTGTGACCCTAAAAGCGCTACGCAGTGCAATGAATGCACCTGTCCAACACACATGTGCTCAACAAATTTAGCTGCTTTTTCCCTAAACGAATGGCTCGCGCTGATCGCGTTACACAGCGATAAACTTAACTTTGTAAGCGGGCAGCTAAGTACTTACCCTCAATCTCTTTATAAGCCACCGATAATCGCCTAGCCACAGGGCAGATCTGCCTTTTTATACTGATTTATATCTATCCATCGGATTAGGTGGTGTTTTTCATAATGTAATTTTCAAGGCTTTTGTGCTTTGAATCATGTGCGAGGTTAGCATGAGGAAACTTTTTCTAATGTTGGTGCTATGGGTAATGAGTGCTGTGGCATACGGTAAATCCCATATTGAACTAGAAGTATTTAAATCCCCAACTTGTGGCTGTTGTGAGCGTTGGCTCAACCATCTCACCGCTCAAGGTATTTCGCATCAGGCGACAGATCTAAACTATTTAGGCTCGCTTAAAAACAAATTTGGTATCAAACAAAATTATCAGTCTTGCCATACTGGTGTTTCTAAAGATGGTTTTGTATTTGAGGGTCATGTACCCGCCAAGTTTATCAAGCGCTTTCTACAAGATGAAACGCTAACACAAGACAGCAATAACATTGGCTTAAGTGTACCAGCAATGCCAATTGGCTCTGTGGGCATGGAAATGGGAGAGCGATTTATGCCATTCCAAGTGTTGTTACTAAAAAAAGATGGCAGCTATGAGGTTTTTGCTGAAGTGAGTCGCTATGAGGAACAGTTCTAATGAAAGTAATCATCTGTGTCCTATTTGCAGCTATTGTGTTTTCTGCTTCGCTGCGAGCAAATACAATGACACTGGAAAATGCAATAAAAGTAGCGATACAACACGATCCTTGGCTTAAATCTAGTAATCATCGACGTTCTGCGATGTTGTCCATGAGTCGTGAGGCGCTAAGCTATCCAGATCCACAAGTAAGCGTCGCTACAATGAACTTACCAGTCGATAGCTGGGAGTTTAACCAAGAGGGCATGACCCAACTTAAAGTGGGTGTCATGCAAATGCTCCCTCGTGGAGATAGTCTTGAAATCAAAAGTACGCAATTAAAACTTAATGCGAATAAGCAGCCGATATTACAACTAGACCGACAAGCTCAGGTACGTCGTGATGTCTCTCTTCTTTGGTTGGATATGGTACAGGCAAAGAAAACGTTATCGTTAATTGAACGCGATAGCGTGCTTTTCGAACAGATGGTTGAAATCGCAAACGCGAGTTACGCTAATGCGGTTGGGCCGACTCGTCAACAAGATGTCATCAGAGCACAGCTCGAGGTTATGCAGCTCGACGATAAACGTTCAGCGGCTTTTCAACAACTTAATACCGCCAAAGCAAAACTTGAGCAATGGTTACTAGATGATTCTCTGTACAATAAAACAACACTACCAATATCTATTGAAGACCACATTACGTTACCTAAGATCCCCTTTTTGGCACCTCAGTTTTTGCGTGAAGGTCATGGTGACAGCCAAACGCTTGTGCAGTATTTAGCACGACACCCACAAGTCGTTGCTGCTGATGTCACGACCTATCAAGCAGAACAAGGTATCAAATTAGCTGAACAAGCTTATAAACCGCAGTTTGCTTTGAACGCAAGTTATGCTTTTCGTGATGATGCGCCAAATAAAATGTCACGCTCTGACTTTTTTAGCGTGGGTGTCTCGTTTGATCTGCCACTCTTCACTGATAGTAAACAAGATCAAGCAAAGGCCGCAGCTATTGCGGAGTTTGAAGCGACTAAGACTGATCGCTTGATAGTGTTAAAGCAACTATTTGCGAATTTGAACGGTGAAATTCAGTCAATTCAACGTTTGCAGCAGCGCCGCTCCCTTTACGAAAAGGCGATTGTGGCACAAAGTGCAGAGCAAGCAGAAGCCGCGTTGACAGCGTATACAAATGACGATGGTGACTTTGCTGAAGTAGTGAGGGCGCGTATTGCCAAATTGAACGCGCAATTATCGGCGCTTGCTATAGATATTGCCTTGCTCAAGGCGGTAGTACGCAGTAATTACTATTTGACCCAAGTTGCCAAGGAGACCACACATGAACAGTAACGTTAAGCTAATACTAGTTGGGGTAGTTACTCTAACATTGGGCATGTTTGTTGGTTTGACTCTATCTACAAATGGCGAGCAAGAGATTGCAACGAATGAGGCGCAGGCCCCACTTTACTGGGTTGCTCCCATGGATCCCAATTATCGCCGTGATAAGCCAGGTAAATCTCCAATGGGCATGGATTTGATCCCTGTATATGAAGAGGAGAGTTCTAATGCTGCCTTTGGTGAGGGGGTTGTGGAGATTGCCCCCCATGTTGAAAACAATATGGGGGTTCGCAAAGCTCTGGTAAGTCGACAGATGATGTCTTATCAAGTTCAGACAGTGGGGTATATCCAATACAATGAAGATAGCTTGGTACACATCCACCCCCGAGTTGAAGGCTGGATTGAAAAGCTTTATGTGAAAGCCGCAGGAGAGGCAGTAAAGCAAGGTGAGCCACTTTACACACTATATTCTCCTCAGCTTGTGAATGCACAAGAGGAATATCTGATCGCACGTAAACGCAATAATAAAGCACTTGTCAGCGCAGCACAGGAGCGTCTTAAGGCGTTACATTTAAGTGAGGAATTTATCAGTACACTAAAACGCACAGGCGAAGTACATCAAAGCATTACTTTTTATGCTCGCCAGTCCGGGGTACTCGACGGCCTACAGATCCGAGAGGGGTTTTATGTAAAGCCAGGTACAACACTCATGAGTATTGCCAAACTAGATGAGATTTGGGTTGAAGCTGATGTATTTGAACGTGATGCAATGCTGGTCGCTCAGGGACAAGCAGTTTCCATGAGGTTGGACTTTTTACCCGGTAGAACGTGGCGAGGGCAAGTTGATTATGTCTACCCCTCACTCAATGAAAAAACACGAACACTCAGAGTCAGGCTCAGATTTGACAATAGTGATGCGTTATTAAAGCCAAATATGTTTGCGCAAGTAACGATTCATGCAGATTCTCGTGATCAGGTATTACAAGTGCCAAGTGAAGCGGTGATCCGTACAGCCAAACAAAACCGTGTTGTCGTTGAAGTTGCACCCGGTAGCTTTAAATCAGTTGCTGTTGAACTAGGGCAAGTCAGTGGTGAAAACATTGAAATCCTCAATGGTCTTAACGAAGGAGACACAATCGTTACGTCAGCCCATTTTTTGATTGATTCCCAATCTAGCATTAACTCTGACTTTATGCGTATGGCGCCAGTTGCTGAGGCTAAGTCTGTTTGGATTGAAGGAGAAATTCAACGCGTGAACTATCAAAGCCGCGTGGTGAATATCGATCATCAACCTGTACCTGAGTGGGAATGGCCCGAAATGGTGATGGATTTTACAGTGGCTGAGAGTGTTGATATTGACGCACTAAATGCAGGACAAGTTTTGCACTTCGAAGCGACAAAACAAGACGATGGCAGTGTATTACTCACAGGTATTCATATTATGTCCGACAGCAGCGAGGATATTGATACACTACCTAGTGCAACTGTCGGTGGTGTGATCAATGCCATTGATATTGATACCCGAGTGTTGAATATTTCTCGCGACGCCATCAAAAAGTGGAACCGCCCAGCGACGACGATGGATTTTGTAGCCGCTCATCATCTTGATTTAAGTCAACTGAAACAAGGGATGGCAATTAGCTTCACCTTTGAAGTAGGTGACGAATTTGTGGTTACTGACATTAAAGCTGCTGATGAGATGTCAGTAAATACACATACAGGTCACTAGGAGCGCGTATTATGATCCAAGCTATCATACGTTGGTCGGTGTATAACCGCTTTTTTGTGGTATTGCTGACCTTAATGACGGTTGGTATTGGGCTATTTACCTTAAAAAATACGCCAGTTGACGCGATCCCAGATCTGTCAGATGTTCAAGTCATTGTAAAAACCCCCTATCCTGGGCAAGCACCACAAGTAGTACAAGACCAGGTAACGTTTCCACTCACCACGGCAATGCTCTCCGTGCCTGGTGCAAAAACGGTAAGGGGCTATTCTTTTTTTGGTGACTCCTATGTGTACGTTATTTTTGATGACAAAACAGACCTTTATTGGGCACGTAGTCGCGTACTTGAGTATCTAAGTCAAGTTGCACCTCAATTACCTGAAGCAGCAAAGCCGCAACTGGGGCCTGATGCTACGGGCGTGGGCTGGGTGTATCTGTATGCGTTAGTAGATAAAACCGGTAAGCACGATATTAGTCAGCTACGCAGCTTGCAAGATTGGTTTTTAAAATTTGAGCTGCAATCGGTTGCTGGTGTATCTGAAGTTGCGCCAATTGGCGGTATGGTTAAACAGTATCAAGTACAGGTTGACCCCAATAAACTGCGTGCTTATGGCATTCCCCTAACCCATATTCAGCAGGCTTTACAGCGTGGAAACCAAGAGTCAGGGGCATCTGTTATTGAAATGGCTGAAGCTGAATACATGGTAACCAGCACAGGATATATTCAAAGTGTTAAAGATATTGAAGCAATACCACTAGGCCAAGCCGTTAAGGGGACTCCACTAACGATTGCGGATGTTGCGTCGGTCAATATTGGGCCACAAATGCGCCGTGGTATAGCGGAGCTTAACGGCGAGGGAGAAGTTGTTGGTGCAGTGGTGGTGATGCGCTTTGGTGAAAACGCGCAAAATACCATAGAGGGTGTTAAACAAAAGCTGGCCCAGTTGCAAAAGAGCTTACCGGAAGGCGTTGAAGTGGTGACCGTTTATGACCGCTCTGAGCTTATCAGCAAAGCCATTGATAACCTTTGGTCCAAGTTGCTCGAAGAGCTAATGGTGGTGGCGTTAGTCTGCGTTGTATTCTTATTCCATATTCGCTCCTCTATTGTTGCGGTGGTCACTCTACCACTGGGGATATTGGTTGCTTTTATCGTGATGTACTTTCAAGGAGTGAATGCCAACATTATGTCCCTTGGTGGCATAGCCATAGCGATTGGGGCGATGACAGATGGCGCAATCGTGATGATTGAAAACATGCACAAGCACATGGAGAAAATGCCGCTCAACGATGAAAACCGCTGGGAAATTGTCGCTAAGTCAGCCTCAGAAGTAGGGCCAGCACTATTTTTTAGTTTGTTGATTATTACAGTGAGCTTTTTACCTGTGTTTATTTTAGAGGCGCAAGAAGGACGTATGTTTGCCCCACTTGCGTATACTAAAACGTATGCGATGGCCGCTTCGGCGGGGCTTGCTATTACCCTTATTCCAGTTTTAATGGGCTACTTTATTCGAGGCAAAGTTGTTCCTGAACACAAAAACCCCGTAAATCGCGTTTTGGTTGGCGCATATACGCCATTGTTGAGGCAAGTTTTACGTTTTCCGAAGCTTACACTTATCGCTGCTACCGCAATTACCATAGTGGGATTCTATCCGATGGATAAAATCGGGAGTGAGTTTATCCCGCCACTGGATGAAGGGGATCTGATGTATATGCCAACCACTTACCCAAGTATTTCCATTGGCAAAGCGAGAGAAATTCTACAGCAAACGGATAAGCTGATTGCGACTGTGCCAGAGGTCAAAAATGTCTTTGGTAAGATTGGCCGCGCGGAAACGGCCACCGACCCTGCACCATTGACTATGATTGAAACCTTTATTCAATTAAAACCCAAAGACCAGTGGCGTGAGGGGATGACCACTGAAAAGCTAAAAGCTGAACTTGATAAACTCGTACAATTCCCCGGATTGACCAATGCTTGGGTAATGCCAATTAAAACCCGTATTGATATGCTCGCAACGGGAATAAAAACGCCAGTGGGCATAAAAGTAGCAGGTCCAGACTTAGATACCATTCAGCGTATTGGTCAGGACATTGAGCGCATACTGAACAAAGTAGAGGGCACTGCCTCTGTCTATTCAGAGCGGGTAGCTGGCGGACGTTACGTTAAAATTGATATTCAGCGTGATAAGGCCGCGCGATTTGGGTTAAACATTGCTGATGTGCAACAGGTCGTCGCAACTGCAATTGGCGGGATGGACGTGACGCAAACTGTGGAAGGCCAAGAGCGCTATCCGGTGAGTTTACGCTACCCTCAAGACTTACGAAATTCCCCTGAAGCGTTAAAGCAGCTCCCGATTGTGACGGCTGAAGGACTGAATATTGCCCTTGGTGACGTTGCGACCATTTATATTGAAAATGGCCCGCCCGGTATCAAAAGTGAAAACGCGAGAATAAACGGATGGACATTTATTGACTTAGATGGGGTAGACATTGGTAGTTACGTGGACACGGCTAAGCAAGTGCTGAATGAACAGCTGGAGCTGCCAGCAGGCTACTCCATCAGCTGGGCAGGGCAATACGAATATATGGAACGTGCGAAAGCAAAATTAGCCTATGTGGTGCCACTTACACTTGGGATCATCGTTGTTCTACTCTATGTAAACTTTAGAAGGTTGAGTGAAGTGGCGATTATCATGGCAACGTTACCAATGGCCATGATAGGTGGGCTGTGGTTACTATACCTAGAGGGGTTTAACTTTTCTGTCGCGGTTGGGGTCGGTTTTATTGCACTGGCAGGTGTCGCGGTTGAAATAGGGGTAATAATGCTGGTGTATCTCAATCAAGCTATAAGTGAACTGAAAGAAAAACAACAGATTATGACTCCTGAGGCTATAAATAACGCCATTTTAGAAGGGGCGGGTAAGCGCATTCGCCCGGTTATGATGACAGTGGCGACCATTATCATTGGACTATTACCTATCCTTTACGGCTCAGGTACAGGCTCTGAAGTAATGAGTCGCATTGCTGCGCCTATGGTTGGTGGTATGGCTAGTGCACTTTTGCTCACTTTGATTGTGTTACCAGCAGTTTATATGCTGATGATCCGCTGGAGAGAGAAAGTGGCTGGCTAATCGGTAGCGGAAAAAGTTTGCCTTAAGTGCGCTAATATGAGGGGTTTGAACGGCAAACTTTTAGCTACAAGAGCCGGTAACTGTGGTTAAGAGGCTAAAGTCTTAACCACATTTCCTTGGCGCACTTATTGCTTTATAAGTGTGTCAATTACCAAGGAGTGTATATGTATATTCAAAATTCAGCGTATTCGCCAGTGTATAGTTCGCGTAAACAAATTGGTGATGCGAGTAACAACACCATAGAAGGTCAAGGATTTGCCAACCCCGTGGCAAAAAGTTCGGAAACAAACTCTTTTATGGCAGCTGCAAAAGCGGTTCAAGAAAAGGCGTCGAACAATCCGCAATCGATTTATCTTGTCAAGCATTTTGAGCAAGCTGAAAAAATAGCCCATGAGTCCTTAGTCAGCTCAAGCCATAAAGTCGCAGTCGTGAATATAACATTGAGATGTATCGCGAAATGATGACGAATATTGTGGAAATGCCTATAGAAGTAGAGATTGCACCAGAGGAAATGAATCAAGCTCTGTTATTCAACCATTTAGGGTTAGATTTTAAAGAGTATAAAACTATTTCTGTGCGCTCTGAGCTGTTTTCTATGCTTGAGCAAAAAGTGGATCAGGACAGTACACTACTCAAGTCAGATAAAGCGAAGTTAACAGCTATTATTGCAGATATGCAAGACCGACTGGAAGCCGCGCAAGCAGCGCTGCTTGAAGGCGAAGATGTTGCTGAGCGCCTGCAAGACAGTAAAAAAGCTATCTATGACTCTTATGAGCAGCTTAAACTGGGTAAGGTAAGTCAGCGAGACTTACTTGCGGCTTTATAAGTCAATCTGAGTTAGCTTATTATTTTTAAATCTCAGGCTGAATTAGCATGTGGCTTGCTGAGTCACGCTATCAGACCTGGGTGCCTCAAAGTGTGTTTAATCACAATGATCCGAAGCTTAGTTAACCCGAGATCGGTTTAAGCCATCAGT
>NZ_RCSQ01000142.1:0-1704 GCF_004103255.1 Pseudoalteromonas sp. PS5 | reverse complement strand
CGCTAAGGTACCTACATCCATATAGGTAAGGCAAAAATTTTGCTATTTAGTTGCTCTAAATAAGAAATCTTTAACACGGTTAGCGTCAGATTTACTCCTGCAAATTGAGCAAGTATTAAGTCTAATAGGCATTATACTCCTCCCCTTTGATTTTTAGCGACTACACCACGCTCCCTTTTATTGGTAAACTCAAAAGCAAAAATAATAAGGAAAACCAATGAAAAAGCTGACTTTCGTCATCTTATTATCCTTAACAGGATGCAGTAACAACAATGTTGTGGAACGTATTACACCGCCATCTTCAGTGATAAAACATAGTGCTATCGAGGGCTATGAAGACAGGTACAGCAATCTATATAATTCGTTTGAAGCTTATCCTGCTACCTGTGAAGCACAGTGCTACCCTCCTACACCACGCATTGCGTGTAAATCACAAATGCAAGATTGCACCTACGTTGGCGAAAATCCATCACTGTCACTGACAGCTGGATTTACAATTCAATGGCTTGGGCATGCCAGTTTCAAGGTTAATTCACCAGACGGACAACAATTCCTATTTGACCCTGTAACTGCGCAATTTGATTGGCCTGTAAACTGGGCATTTCGCCTTTCAGAAGGATATAACCGCAACCTGCCAACCGCGCTAAGTAAAGCTGAGCTTCAACAAACTGATGCAGTTATGTATTCACATCTACATTACGATCATTTCAACAAAGATGATGTAAAAACCATTGGCACTAAGGCACAATTTTTAACGCCACTTGGATTTGCCGAGCATTTTCCTGATGATGGATACAAAGTTTCCGAAATGGCGTGGTATGCCAGTAAACAACTCGGTGATGTCACTGCACATTTTGTTCCCGCTAATCACTTCAGCAGCCGCATTTGGGTTCCTTTTCTGTATGAAGATCATGGCGCAGCATTGTGGGGTGGCTGGGTATTAGAGCATCAGGACCACACATTATTTTTTGCCGGTGATACAGGATACTCTCCACACTTCAGAGATATTCAGCAAAAATACGGGGATATTGATATTTGTTTACTTCCGATTGCGTCATATCATAGTGAAGAACACCCTAAGTGGTATCGCAAAGTACACACGACACCAGAAGATGCTCTAGTAGCCGCACAGGAACTAGGCTGCAAAGTAATGGTGCCATGGGGCTATGGTAATGCCAGTTGGAGAATGGGAGACCGGACATCACATTCAGCCTTATTCCGCCTGTTAAAAATGCAAGATACACTCAAAACAGCCACCCCCATATACATATTAAACGAAGGGGATTCACTTAGTTTGTAAAAAGTCAATTTGGCGGCGCGGCGAAAAATTAAAATAATCTGTAATGATGGCCACCGCCATGCTATCGTAACGCCTTTATAAATAAAGAGTTAAATATCTAACACATCAATCAATGATAAGGAGTATCAATGAACATAGACGCTAATTTACTTGGTCAAGCGGTATTTATCCTCGCTATCGTATTTGCAGGTTTAGGGTTCTATTTAGGGAAGCGAAAAACCCAAACCCCCATTTTAGTCTCGGTTCTTGCTTTTTTCTCGGCTGTCGCCGCACCACTGGGTTTAATTTTTTTGATGGCGCTTACAATCAAGAACGATTTACCTAAAGCACAAAAGATAACTGATATTTCAGACAACTAAGGGGCTGAAGAAGTTAGAGAATCAGCTAATACCAATTTGCTTAAT
>NZ_RCSQ01000141.1:0-15844 GCF_004103255.1 Pseudoalteromonas sp. PS5 | reverse complement strand
AAAAAATTAAAGCGTGATAATCACGCTTTAATTTGTCAATCTAGCAATTTCCTTCTCAAGGTCTTTCTCAGCTTTGTAAGCTTTAAACTCTTGATATAAAAACTTTTCATCTTGCGGGTCTACACTACGTTTGCTTTCTTTAATTAAATCTTTAAAAAGCGCTTTAGTCAGTTCAGGTGATAGTGTAGTAAGCGCACAAAAGTAATCTTTACCGGAAATATCAATAACATCTGCCTTTACAATTCGAGAGCCATTTAAGGTTTGCTTTGTTAATTGCTTCGAAACCGAGCTAAAAGTTGCTCCGACGGTAACGTCTTCATTTGCGTCTGTACGGTTTGAAAAAGTTTTGTCTAATCCCTCTACTCGGGTTTCAATTTGCTGCGCCAGCGCCAGACGCGCGTTAGCAACCGCCATTTTTTGATCAATTGAAATATTTCCAGAGTATTTCACACAGTCAGCTGCGGCAATACCATCTTCAATGGTCGGATTAAGAACCCATTCTGGAATATTAACTCGTGGACTGGAAGCTGCGTCATCTTTACTTGAACTACAAGCCGATAAGATCCCTATCACGGCCACTGATAAAAGTAGTTGTTTTGCTTTCATATTGGGTTCCTTAATTGCCCTGATTACAGAGTAAAACGTATCAAAAAAATAACTGCTTAACAGTAATAAATTGTAAAAACGATTTTTAACAATTTAGCACTTTCAATTCAGTTTTTTACTATTTAATTTATTGTTATATGATTGAACTCAGACAACACTGCCATTATAAGTAGAAGTATGCAAGGAATGCGATTCCAAAACACGTTTTTTCAATTATTCTTCAAGTTACTCTTCTTAGTCAGCTTTTTAATACTTGCTGGCTGTAACCTCACGCCAAGTGCGAATAAGTTGGCAATTGAATATGCTGAACAAGGTGATTTTATCACAGCCCAAAAGCACATAGATAACGCCTATAAAGGCTCTTCACGAGACGAGTTACTTTATTATCTAGAGTCAGGTATGTTATCGCATCTACAACAAGATTATATGCAAAGTAATCAGTTTTTAGAAAATGCTAAAAGTATCATTGAAGCTGCATACACTGTCAGCATCAGTGATGAGCTATTTTCCGCATTTACTGGAGCCAGCTACAAAAAATATACCGGTAAAGTATATCACCGTCCTATGATCCACACGATCATGGCTCTAAATTATGCCGCTTTGGCAAGCAAACCCGCAGCAAACAGCACGGCGTTATATGACTCAGCATTAACAGAGATGCGACAACTAGATCTATATTTGGAGCAGTTAAAAAGGAACACTGGAGGTTATGGTGGCAACCAGACGAGCCTTGGTAATGTGGAAAAAATACTGAAAGCTATTTTTGGTCAGCCTTTTTTAAAGGAAGATCTAGAGTATAAAGATGATGCGTTTGCCCAGTATTTAAGTGGGATATTATACGAACAACAAGGGGAATTAGACAGCGCAAGGATACAATACGAACGAGCTGCAAAAGCATACAAAAACGGCTTTAGTAAACAATATCAATTAGGAGGACATGCACAAAAGCAAGCTCAAAAAGACTTAACTAGAGTCGTCGCAGAGCAACCGACTGATTATTTTACCTTAGTACAAAGCCTGGGAGTTTCCCCACAAAGAAAAGAGTTTAATCTGTATTTGAGCGTTGATGAAAGTGCACAAGCGATTGTTATCACTCCTATTTATCTAGGCACTCGTGAAGAGCGCCAAGCTCAATTTGCTTGGTTTAATTTGATGTTCTCTGACACTAGCCTCTTTGACCTCATTCAGAATTATGCCACCGGAGACTTTGGAGACGTCATTCTCGGGTCGGTGACAAAAAGACTACCTTTGGGCGAATCACTCTGGCAAAAAGCAGTAAATGAGGGAATTATTGATGCGTTAAAATATGGCAGTAGAATTTCCGTCACGTATTTACAACCCCACAAAAATAATATTGAACAAGTTACCCTTTTTGCCAACGGACAAAAAATTACAGAATTACACCCCTTTTATTCGGTAAACTTACTCACATTGTATGACGCCTTGAGTAATGCCAATATGGAAATCTATACAGCAATCTCCCGAGAGATATTAAAAGCAGTCACAGCAAACAAAGCGATTAATCAATTTGCATCACCGCAGCCAACACTACTTGCGGGATTGGCGCAATTAACAGCATCAGTAACCAATGCAGTGACGGCTTCGGCTGATATTAGACAATGGCAGTCTCTACCAGCTGAAATCAGAGTGGCTCGTGTTAAGCTACCCCAACATACTCGCGAGTTGACATTGCAAACAACACTGCGCAGTGGCAGAGTTATCAACCAAAATATTCAAATTAATTCAAAAACTCAAACAATTAGTCATGTGCGCACATTTACCGGTATTACGGCTGCTGCCACACCAAACTATTTATCCTCATTAACTAACATGGACTGAAGATATGAAGCCAAAATTTGCTGTAAAACTCGTTGTACCAATGCTCATCGTCTCATCTGCGGCGTTGACAGGTTGCTCTTCGACAACAAAAGTCAGCCGAATTGATACAAATGAAGAAATTGCACTTTCTGATAAGTGGAATGGCAAAGACTCACAATTAGTCGCTGAAGCGATGGTTAGTGATATGCTTGGCTTTCCATGGGTGCGCGAGCACCGTGCCAAAGAGGGAAGCAGACCTGCAATCATTATTCAATCCGTTCGTAACAAGTCACATCAGCATATCGCTGTCGACACTTTCTTAAATGACTTGAAACGCGCAATTTTACGAAGTGGACAAGCAGACTTTGTTGCTAACCGTGACATACGAGGTGAGATCCGAGAAGAGCGCCGAGACCAAGAGCTAAACTCCAGCCTAGAAACTCGTAACGAAATGGGACAAGAGCAAGGTGCTGACTATGCGTTATCTGGCACTATTAACTCATTTGTTGATGAGCAAGGTGGTAGCCGCGTTACCTTCTATCAAGTCGATCTTCGACTAATTGACATGACGACAAACCGTGAGGTGTGGAATGGACAGAAGAAAATTCAAAAACTTCAAGAGAGAAGCGGGTATGGCTTCTAAACGTTTCGTTTTACCTTTGTGTATCGCCTTAAGCTTGTCTGCTTGTCAGTCAACTAAAGAAGCGATTGCAAAAGAACAAACACAACCGATATGGACAACACAGCAGCCAACTTCTGAGTATTTGACCTATGGCGTTGGCTCAGCAAGCCATATTGCAAACCGCACAGAGGCACAGCTTGCAGCTCAAGAATCTGCGAGGCTTGCGATTGCAAAGCAGCTCAATGTCGAGATTGAAGGTATAACACAAGTAACACAAAGCCAATCTAATGGGGATTTTTCTTACCAAGTTGATGAAGTACTGTACTCTCAAGTACCGAGTATCAAGTTACAAGGCGTAAAAATCGAAGAGGAGTTTTATTCCCGGCAAAATAATACTGCTTATGCCCTAGCCTCGTTCAACAAAGTTGAGTCAAGGATGCATACGGAGTTAGATATTCATCAACTTGATGAAGACATTGTCAAGGCAAACATTTCTGGGCTCACTAACTCAGAAAAATTAAAAGACGCAATGGCAATTAAGCGCTTGATTGCCAAACGCCGAAAAGCTAACGATTATCACCGTCAACTCGGAGGCGGTTCTATTGCTACACCACAGTCCGTAAAAGACAAAGATAAAATATTGAACGACTTTCTTCAGTCTCTCACATTCAGTATTTCATCCAAATTATGGGGGCTTGAAAACATCCGTAACCAGCTTGCTGAAAGTTTGACTAAACAAGGGCTAACAGTGGTCGGTGACAGTCAAGTAGCAGACTTTCAAATTGACTTTAGTGTCGATTTTCAAGATGTTAAGAGAAATAACACTTACTATGTTTTTGCTAATTCGAGCTTGATATTATTGGAAAACAGCAAAGAAAAAGCACATGTTTCTACACAGATCAAAGCTGCTTCCAGTTTTGAGAATATGGCAAAAGCAAATGCTGAAGAAAAATCAGCGAAGATGCTCAGCAAGAAGCTCACAATGCTAATTATTGACAGTAAAATCTAGCTGATACCTATAAACAATAGGGCTCCAAACAGGAGCCCTATTATGAAATCTAAGACTGTATATTAGAACGATTTTACAACCTTAACACTGCCATCGGCCGCTCCCGAAGACACAAAACCAATTAAATTAGGGTTGCTCGCAACTAATTTAATCACTTCAGCATCATCAGCGGCTTCTTTTGGAGGTGTCCCCTTACCAGTAAATACAAGCTTCGACCAATAGGCTTTTAACTGACTAGAAGATTTATTCAGTACTTTTTCATTAAATTCATCCGTTACACTTGAGCCATCAACTTGGGTAATTGGCAGTGCTTTAGAGCCATCTGAAAAAGACTTCGCTTTGCCGATAAAGATTTGTTTAATTTCACTCTCATCAAGGGCGGAGTTATTCGCTGGGTTAACAATCACGTCAACAGCCAAGGTGCTATATGAACTACAAAGTAGCGCAAGTAAAAATAGTTTTTTCATGACGCTCTCCTTAAAATACCATATCGATACCGATGGTGATGGCTTTACTATCACCAGCGACTGCAAGCCCAACGGAGTTGTCTTCAACTTCGTCATATTGAATTTTAAATGCTGCAGCAGAATGGAAATCCCAGCGGATCCCAACAGAAGTAGTCTCGTGACTTTCTGCATCATCTCCTTCTCCTTCAAAATCAGCGTAAGATACAAAAGGAGTGACACTATCGAAGCGATAGCCTAGTGTTAGCATCTTAGTATCGAGATCACCGTCTAAGTCGAGTCTATTTAATTCTGACAGGATGAAAAAATTGCCCCAATCTGCGTTAACCGCTAACCCGTAGAACTTACCATCACGCTCATCACTGCCATTCCACAGTACTGGCTCTCCAGCGCGATAGCGTTTATTGGTATAGCGCATATGCGTAAGACGAACCTCAAGCCAGTCATTACTGGTTTGGATCACTCCCCCCAAAATATCTTTCCAGATTTCTCTGGTGGGCTCTTGAAAGAAAAACTCACTAAGCAGTTTGTTGTCATCGTCATCTTCTTTACCAGCGTAGATGTTGCCACTCAATGACCAATCACCAATACTGCCATTATAAAGCATATTCACACCGTTATAGTTGAATATTTGCCATGTGTAGTTGTCGGCAGGTGCACGCATCCACACATACGCATAGCCAACATCATAGAAGTCTGAGTAGTAAAAAAGTGGTAAGCGCTTCTTACCAGCTTGGAAAGTCCAATTGTCATTTATCTCGTATGACAAATATGCCCATTCAAACTTAGCATCAAAGTCATCAGCTCCTCGAGCAACAATTTGTCCTGTCACACTCAAGCCTTCCGTGAGATCTGTACTAAATTGCAGCCCCATCAGTGTCTCAGGTTCAAACGAAACATCCTCATCATACACACTGACGATAGGGTAATCTGCGAGAAAGATTGGGTCGTTTATTCCGAATTGTGGAACACCGCTACCACTGAGCACTTTGCCCGCATTGATACTTGCAAATCCAGAAAAGTTTACCTCCGCATGACCTGCAAAGCAGGCAAGGCAAAGGGTACAGCCTAAAGCTAATTTTGTCTTCATTGTGATTCATCCCAATTGCTTGTTCTACAAGTACTACAATGCAAGTATAGTTAAAATTAAAAAAATGCTAGCAAAAGCAGCAAATTGATAGTTCTTTTTGCAAAAAAAGGGATAAAACAGGAACAAAAAAGGCAGCTTTCGCTGCCCTTTCTAAAACTTAAGATTCATCGTTGTAATAGCGCTCAATTTGATCTTTTAAGTTTGGTGGTACACCTTTAATCGTTAGTGTATCGCTCGCAGCATCATAGATAACGCGCTCGCCCAAATGTTTACGCTCAAAACCTACACTCACCCCACCACCAAGCCCTGAAAACTTGACCATGCTCGTTACTGTCTTTTTATCTACAGGGAAACTCTCTTCCAACTCATAGCCCTGTTCTTTATAAAAGTCTTCAAACTTGACGTCTGCCGACTTAGACAAAGTTTGTGACAAGGTGTTGACATCAGCATCCTCACCCGTCGTGACACAGTCGTTACAATAATCAAAGACTTCTTTGCGAATATCATCCTTTTCGGACTTTTCGTATTGTTGCGCTGATAAGTAATCTTCTACAGCGTGCAGCATAGTTTGGGATTGTTGCTTAGGATCGATCCCCTCTTCACAGCCAAGAAAATCAAGGAAAAAATCTGCGACCTTACGACCTGCCCTACCCTTTATAAACGAAATATAACGATTTTCTTCCGCTGCGGTATCCCAAGCATCTAAATCAACTCTTGCAGCCAACTGCATACGCGAAATATCTAAATGCTTTGCTGCTGATAAATCTAGATCAGAGGTGATTGTGTAGTGCTCTTTGATATTTATTAGTGCAATCATAATAAAATTGCTGGCAACATACTGATAATGACAAAACACCAAATACCCTGTTTCGTGAAAAGCATACTTATTAAGCTCTTCTTTAAGAACATTGGTGGCTTCTTGAGTTAAGTGCCAAAAATTAAGCTCGTTATTTCTGTAGCTTTGCATAGCAGACGCAACGACACTATTTTTTTCACCACTAAAAGCACAAAAACCTTTACCCGGTTTGCCGTTGTAAGCATGATGTAATTGTTCAATGAAAACATTTACTTTATCATTGATTTGCATTTCATCTTCACGGAGATGTATTTCGGTATCTTCGTCCTGTTTGTCTACATAGTGAACAACTAGTTTTTTTACCTCAACGCTCATCTTTGTTTTTCACGCCTCTAATGTTAAAATGTAAAAATTATTGCTTTTATAAATTGAACCAACTGATGCCTATCCAATCAAAGTATTCCAATAAACAAGTAGAAGAAATTGTTGACCAATTAATTAATGTATTAAGCTCGCAAAACGCACCAGTTGATCTTAGCTTGATGTGTTTAGGTAATTCTATCACGCACATTATAAAAGAACATGTTCCAGAGAATAAGAGACAATCTGTTGCTGAAAATTTTGCCAAAGCGCTTACTCAATCAGTAAAGTAACGGAATGAACCTTACACCGCACAGCCCTTTTTCATCGAAAGCAAGTCAATTATTAAGCTGGGGACATTGGTTTACCTTTGCAAATATTGGCTTGGTTTTGCTGATAAGCTCAGTTTATTTATTCGCCGACAAAGCACCAAGTACGTTTGTCGGCTGGTTTTATATGCTGATCACGTGGATAAGCCACACCAGCTTTATCACCTTTTGTGCGTTTGTATTAACCATTTTCCCGCTGAGCCTAGTTTTTCCTTATCCACGACATATAAGGGGGATGGCCGCATTTATTGCCACGTTAGGCATTGTCGTGTTAACCATTGACGCATTTGTATACTTGCAGCTGGGGTATCATATCAACCCCTCGTCATTACCGGACATATTTGTGCTCTTATGGGAAACACTCGTTGGCTCTTCAACATTCAGCCTCATTATTGCATTTTTAATTTTGGCCTTGATACTTACCTTTGAGTTACTGGCAGGTAATTATGCCTGGCGACATTTGGCTGAGTTAAAATCATATACCTTCCCACGTTACGCAACCGGTACAATTGTAACTTGCTTTGCGCTGAGCCATAGCCTTCACATTTGGGCTGATGCCAACGCGTTTTTTGATATAACGAAGCAAGATAACGTGCTGCCGCTATCTTACCCGACAACAGCAAAAAGCTTACTTGCAAGGCATGACCTGTTGGATATAGAAAGGTATGAAGAAGCTCACGCTTTAAATGTTGGCAGCGCGCATTCCAAATATAGCGCACCAATCATCGCTGCTGAGTGTCAACCCAACACTCAACAAACAATGACTATCTATGCGTATAATGACGCTCAGTCATATCAGCAAATAGCATCAAATGCGCTGCAAAGCGATAATCATAGCATCTTTGAATTAGACTCAGTGCTTAGAGCCGGAAACTCTAGCGACGCCTTATTTAGTCTTATTTATGGACTTCCAAGCTACTACAAAGAGTCCATTTTAGTACAACAACAAGTTCCTATTTGGTCGTTAAATAACAACTTATTGAGTGTAAAGTCTAGTGATGAATTTACGTTCATCCCAACAAAAGCTGAAGCTAAGCTCGCCATAGTTGAAGCTAACAGCAAGACACCTATTGATTTAAGTAAACCGTTTATCGCACTCGACTTGAGCACGCATCGCTCAACCATCCTAACTAGCTCGGCGTTTACGAACATTAACTTGTACGCGAAAGCAAGTGGGCTTATGCAGCCTCATGATATTACCTACACCGCTATAAGCTCAGTATTTGGCTGTGCTTCTTTGGCACAACAAGGAATGCTTGGCTCTAATGTTAAAACGCGCAGTCATGCAGAGGGCGTTAACTTTACTCAAGGTGTGCTCGTAGCCTTCAAAAAAGATAAAATTACATTAGTGGATCAAGATGGTAACTTTAAACAAATGTCAGCAAAAGAAGGCTTTGTATTAAATGGCAACTTAGATATCCCTTTTTTAATTCAAAGTATCAAGACATTAAAAAAATTCACGACACCAGAAGCGCAATGATCTTGAAGTAATGCTGTCGTCATCTATGGTTAAATTATCTTTTAAACCGCAGGGATGCCGTATGAAATCGCTTATCAAGGTTATATTACTATTTCTGCCCTTATTCGGACGCGCAGAAACCGTAAAATACTTCAAATGTACAACTAGCAAAGGCGCTGTTTTCAGCCAGTTTCCCTGCTCAGTTGACGCTACACAACATACCATAACAACAACTGATCCCAAAGCCACTGTGCCCTCTGAGCAACATTATAAAGCGCTTAATAATATTGAACGCGCACAAATCATAAAAAGAACAAAACATGCTCTTCGAGCAAAAAACCACGAAAGAGCAATTTTAAATAGAAAACGAGACACAGCTGTTAGAGAGGAGCAAGAAAAACTAACAAAATTGATGAGTGAAGATAGACGTAAGGAGCGAGTCCGGCAAGTCACCAAGAAAATCAAAGCCATTAATAAGTCACATGCCAAGGCATTAAAAAACCTAGAGAAAGAAATTTCAAAATTAGAAAAGCGATTAAAGAGCTACGAAGACTAACTAATGTTGTAAGCTCGTTAAATTAACTTTGGCCACAACTGGTATTACCAGATGACTTTTTATACATTCCCTTGTAAAGTGAAGCTATCTCACAATGCGTATTTATGAGGGATGTATATGCAAGCACAGCAATTGGCTGAGCAGATTTTGTCCGGCTTTCAAAATCACTATCAAGCTTTCGTAAAAATCACTAAATTGGCGCCTTTTGCGTTTGCTAAGCAAAACTGGGGGGAAATAGAGAGAATTAGTAAAGCAAGGATCAGTCAATACGACAGTAAAGTTGATGAAACCGCACACAAACTCATGCAGCTTTATCGCTCAACTCAGCTCAACGAAACACTGTGGTACCAAGTAAAACAAGCCTATCTCGAACGCTTAACTTTTCATCCACAGCCTGAACTTGCTGAAACCTTCTATAACTCTGTTTTTTGTAGATTATTCCATCGTCGCTATTACAACAGTGATTTTATTTTTGTCGAAACCCAACTCGCAAATGCAACTTCCCTTCCCGTTGAAGCCGAGTATCGTAGTTATTTTCCTGTTGTGAATGGATTGAAACCAACGATAAAGAAAATGATTGAGCAAATAGACTTTCACTGTGAATTTGAAGATTTGGATCGTGACATTCGATTACTCGTAAAAGCATTTTTGAAACAAGCGCCTAATACCCATCATCAAGCACACCTGATGCGCTTTGACATCCTAAATGCGCCTTTTTATCGTAATAAAGGAGCTTATATCGTAGGGAGAGTAGTCTCTAAATCTGGAGTACAGCCGTTTATCATCTCCATTTTACATACTGAAAATGGCAAACTATTGATAGATGCTTTACTAACAAACAGTTCACAGATGCGAGTTATTTTTGGCTTCGCACGCGCTTATTTTCTAGTAGAAACACATGCCCCCTCTGCACTGGTTAAATTCTTAAATCAGCTAATGCCAAATAAAACAAAGGCTGAACTTTACAACGCAATTGGCTTTCACAAGCAAGGTAAAACCGAATTTTACCGAGAGTTTTTACAACACCTAGACAATTCTGAAGAGTTATTTGAAGTAGCAGCAGGTACACCTGGTATGGTGATGATGGTTTTCACACTCCCCAGCTTCCCTTACGTATTTAAGGTGATCAGAGATAAGTTTCCTGAAAGTAAGCCCTTTACCAAAGATACTGTACTGCAGCGTTACCAGTTGGTAAAACGTCATGATAGAGTGGGTCGTATGGCTGATACCATCGAGTATTCTGACGTTGTTATACCAGTTGCACGATTTTCACCACAGCTCTACCAATTGCTGTTAACATCAATCTCTAATAGCATCAGGGTCGAAGGTGAGAACTTGGTAATCACGCACCTATATATCGAGCGTCGCATTACACCACTCAACCTGTTTGTGCAGCAAGCTGATGATTCAACCTGTGAGCAAGTCATTAAAGATTACGGTAATGCACTCAAAGAAATGCTGGCCGTTAATATCTTTCCTGGCGATATGCTGTTAAAAAACTTCGGCGTCAGTAAACATCACAGGGTAATTTTTTATGATTATGATGAAGTACAGTACTTAACCGAGATGAATTTTCGAGCATTACCCAAACAGGGCATTGAAACCATGTACGACTCTGGGGATATTTCTAGCGCCCCTCAGGATGTCTTTCCAGAACAACTGTGTACATTTGTTCTGACAAATCCTAAACTAAGAGAAATGTTTCTGAACCATCACCCTGATTTGGCTGAGGTCGTATTTTGGCAACAAGCGCAACGTGATATACGTGAAAAAGCCGTAAAGCATATTTACCCTTACCCACAAAAAAATCGCTTCCTACAAATGGCCAAAAAAGAAAAATAACATAAAGGAATCCCTGAGTGAACATTAGTAAAATTGATCTTAACTTGCTGGTTTATCTCGATACACTACTTCGAGAATGTAATGTGACGCGTGCAGCAAACCAACTTAGCATTACACAGCCAGCTATGAGTAATGGTTTAAAACGCCTCAGAAACCTTTTTAATGACCCAATTTTAGTTCGCACCAGTGAAGGAATGGTTCCAACTGAGCGCGCTTTAGAGCTACAGCCTGTTATCCGTGGTATCTTAATGACGTTGGAAGAAACGCTAGCACCTAACAGAGAGTTTGAAGCGGCTAGTAGCAATCGCGTATTTCGCATTATGGCGAGCGACTATGCTGCAAGTACGCTTGCCCCTAAACTACTCAATAAGCTTCATGAAGAGGCGCCAGACACTACACTCGACATCCTCACACCCAGTGACGTTACCTTCCATGACGTTGAAAATGGGAAAGTTGATATGGCAATTAATCGCTTTGAAAACCTCCCACAGTCGTTTCATCATAAACGAATTTGGAAAGATAGCTTTTGCTGCCTTGTAAAATCTGATAATCCAATTATTGCTAACTTTACTTTGGATGCGTATCTTAAGTCACGTCATATTTGGGTAAGTAAAACTGGGTTTGGCGTTGGTGTTGGGATGGATCCTGCTGACGTACAAAAGCTTGGGTGGGTTGATGAAGCTCTTGCCCATTTTGGCAAGCACCGAAACATTGCAACCTTTACTCGTAATTATCACGTCGCGATACATCTTGCTAAAGAACAAAACTTAGTTGCTACTTTGCCTTCAAAAGCTGCCAACATATATCGTGATGATCCAACTTTATCAGTCTTGGAGCCGCCCTTTCCTATCCCACCATTTGAGCTAGATATGATTTGGAGTCCACTACTACATCGTGATGCCAGCCATATATGGTTGCGACAAAAAATCGCTGAAGTAGCACAATCATTGATATGATACCAATTAGCCTTTTTGATACTCGCTCAATTTGAGAGAGTATCAATGTAACGCTAACTGCGTTAAAAATTTCTTATTTAGAACAACTAAATAGCAAAATTTTTGCCTTGTCTGCATGGAGGTAGGCACCTCGGCATTAGTACGACGCTTTAGCGATGTTATCGACAAGGTTTTTCGGCTCAAAATAGATCTTTTAATTAAAATAATTGGTATGACCTAAAAAATATCGTCGAACAAGGTCATTTAACTATGATCCCATACATTCCATGCTGGTATCACAAGCGAATTGAACTATCCTTTTATTTATATAGATAAAAGGTGTGATACGGCATGGCAAAATTCTCTTACCGGGCAACAATTGATAATAAAGAGAAGCTAATCCACGCAGCCGCCTATGGTGAATGTGTTGAAGTAAATATTATCAATATGTACAAAAACCTGGGTTTGGCACTAAAATCCAACAAACTAAACTGTTTGGTAATTGATGTATCACAATTACATATTACTTATGATTATCCGAGCGTGTTGAATGTACTTCAAAAACTCAATCAAGTTGTTGATAATATAGCACTCGCTAGAGTTATCTCTCCTACTGATACCAAAAGTGGGCTCATCGAGGCGTTTGCCGAAAAGCATGGGCTTACTATTAAAAACTTTGAAAATTACAACGACGCGATTACATGGCTTCAAACACTCAATCGCGCCTAATAACTCTCTTAATTATACCGTTCAACTAGACATTGCTAGCAAATCACATGGAAGAGTTAGCAACAAAAAGTGCTAACTCATTATTTATTAACGGCTATTTTGCTTGTTTAAAATATAATTTTGTACCGCTTTATTGTGCTCTGCTAGTGTTTTTGAGAAATAGTGACCGCCATTTCCAGTAGCCACAAAATAAAGATAGTCCGTCTTTTGAGGATGTAATGCTGCATGTATTGAAGCTTCCGATGGCATAGCGATTGGCGTCGGTGGTAAGCCATCAATACGGTAGGTGTTGTAGGGCGTCTTTTGCCGAATATCCTTACGTTTAATATCGCCATCAAACCCCTCACCAATACCGTAAATAATGGTGGGATCAGTCTGTAGACGCATACCCTTTTTTAATCGATTGATAAATACCGATGCAACTTTCTTTCTCTCTTCGTGCAAACCAGTTTCTTTTTCAATAATTGAGGCTAAGATCAACGCTTCGTAAGGCGTTTTTAATGGCAAGTCACTCGCTCTATTTTGCCATTCATGTTGTAGTACAGCTTGCATTTTATCACGCGCTCGTTTTAGTAACCCCAAAGCAGAATCAAAACCATGATAGTAATATGTGTCGGGGTAGAGCCATCCCTCAACGGAGCCATAGTCCAGCATTAGTTGGCTGCTCAAATTATCGATGTCTTGATTTAAGTAATGCGCATCACTAAGCTTTTTCTCAACTTCCCAGATTGGTGTGCCTTCAATAATAGTAAAGCTAAAACGATGTTGTTCACCGCGACTCACTTTAGCCACAGCCTCAAGTACCGTTAACCCTTCTAGCGCATACACTCCTGACTGTAACGCAAACAGCTTTGGTATTAATTTGCTATACAGCTGGTAAGGTAAACAATGAGACAACGCACCATTTTTCTGCCATTGGTGGCATAACTGGGTAAAGGTTTGTCCCGGCTTTATCTCTACAAACTTATCCGAAATGTTGAGCGGTTCAAATTTGACTTGATTTACTTTTTCTAAGAACCACCACGACCCCATTAAAATCGCAAATATTAGAATACACAACCACTTTTTCATTAAGAACTCATCCCTAAGATCTGCTTTTTTAGCGTCAACAAATACTCTATGTCAAAACACTGCTGCTCAAACCTTATTATCGGCACAAGCTCAATCAAGCTGTTACAGATAAATATACCATCTGCTAATTGCAAGAACTCAAGGTCTATATCAGCCACAGTAATATCAACTTGGCTTTCAAGAGATGTCAGAAATACACCTTTAATACCTGAATTTGCGAGATTTGGCGTGTACACTCGGTTGTTTTTAATTACGATAATATTTGCCGCAGACGATTCGATAACGCTGCCATTGATGTCAGTAACGATGACATCATCACATTCCAGCGTTTGCGCATCTTGTTTAATCAACACTTGCTCTAATCGATTTAACGTTTTGAGGCCTGCTAATAAAGGTTGAATCCCCAACTGAACTCGGCTTAGCACGGTCTCGATACCATGTTGCTGCCATTTACTGTAATTCTCTGGAAATGGTAGCACTTGGATGCTAAAACTGGGCGTGGGTGATTGTGGAGCTTGATAGCCTCGGCCACCACATCCTCGTGTAATGAGAATTTTTAATACGGCCTTTGTTTCACCTTTTATTCGCTCATAAACCAAGCGCTCAAGTGCTTCGAGGTTCAGCTCAGGAAAACCTAAACGCTGCTGACATTGCACTAACCTCTTTACATGAAGTGGCCACAGCTCAATACGACCATTGCAGACTAAAGCTGTGGTGAAAAAACCATCACCATATGCTAACCCTCTGTCATTATTAGAAAAAAGCTGCTGATTTTCCAATTTTCGTACCCTTTCACAAAACCAAATACGCAAACATAAAAAAGCTCGGCAACGCCGACTTTTTTATCATAACCTTTTTTGTATTCAGTTACTAAGGTTCATCTATACCTTTTTAAAAAGCAATGAACCATTTGTACCACCGAAACCAAATGAGTTACATAATGTATATTCTAACTTTGCATCACGCGCTGTGTGAGGCACATAATCTAGATCACATCCTTCCTCTGGATTATCTAAATTAATGGTTGGCGTTACCTTCTGGTCTTGCAACGCCAGGATCGAAATAATTGACTCTACAGAGCCAGCTGCTCCTAGCAAGTGACCCATCATTGATTTAGACGAGCTAACCATGACATCTTTTGCAGCCGACCCAAACACAGATTTCACCGCATGTGTTTCTGCTATATCGCCTGCTGGGGTAGATGTGCCATGCGCATTAATATAGCCAACCTGTGATGCGTTTACTCCCGCGTCATTTAGTGCATTGACCATCGCTTGAGCAGCCCCGGCACCGTCTTCAGGTGGCGACGTCATATGATAAGCATCACCACTCATGCCAAAGCCAACTAACTCAGCATAAATTTTAGCTCCACGTGCTTTAGCGTGCTCATACTCTTCAAGCACTATTACGCCAGCTCCATCGGCAAGCACAAAGCCATCACGATCTTTGTCCCAAGGACGAGACGCACCTTGAGGATCGTCATTGCGTGTAGACAATGCCCGTGCTGCACTAAAACCACCCATTCCAATTGGAGTCGATGCTTTTTCAGCTCCACCTGCAACCATCGCATCAGCATCACCGTACGCAATCATACGTGCCGCATGGCCAATATTGTGAAGACCTGTAGTACATGCTGTCACAATAGAAATATTAGGGCCTCTCAGTCCATGCATGATAGACAAGTGACCAGAAATCATATTGATGATAGTTGAAGGTACATAAAACGGAGACAGCTTACGTGGGCCACTATTTAATAGTTTCTTGTGGTTTTCTTCGATCAACGTTAACCCGCCGATCCCCGAACCAATTGCCACACCAACTCTGGCTGCATTTTCATCGTTCACTTCAAGCCCTGAATCTTTTAGTGCTTGAACGCCGGCAGCGATGCCATACTGGATGAAGACATCCATTTTTTTAGCATCTTTAGGGGAAACATATTCAGTGACATCAAAGTCGTTCACTAAACCTGCAAACTTAGTTCCGAAACCTTCTGTGTCAAAATGCGTGATATTGCGAATGCCACTACGGCCTTCTAATAAGCCCTGCCAGGTAGATTCAACATCATTACCCAGCGGCGTCAACATACCTAAGCCAGTTACTACGACTCGACGTTTAGCCACGGTGTCCTCCAAAAAGGGATTATTATAGTAAAGGGGGG
>NZ_RCSQ01000140.1:0-30126 GCF_004103255.1 Pseudoalteromonas sp. PS5 | reverse complement strand
GCCTGCTGTTTTGTGTCCTTTGTTTAATTACTTTGTTAGCTGTACGATTTTTATGATTTTGTTTTCTTTAGCTATTGGTAAGTAGCTAATTTCTAGGCAATTACCATTTTTTATAACTTTACCTGGTAACTCTTTTTCATAGAAAAAAGGTGTTCTTGTATAGTTGTTATAAGAAAACTCGACCCCTTGCACTTCAAATGTTGCTGTATGTCCCTTAACTTCGTCTAGGCGATAGTTTTGAATACAGCCTGATACAAGTAAAAATTCACCTGCATCGATCTGTTTTTTAACATCGATATCTTGTCGTAACTCTGAATATGTAACAAACAGTGCAATGAAAAAAAACAAACCAAAAATTGTTAAAAGCCAATTTCGTGAAATTTTAACCATGCTCAATACAAGTTCAGAAACCGCTGGCAATTTAACAAAAGCTACAAGCAAAAATAAAACAGGTAGCACCCACAAAAAGTAATCAATGCTGGGTTTTAAACTGATTTCAAAATAGGGGCTCAAATTTCACCTAGTACAGCTAACGCCCGCCATATGGGGCGCATAAGTGCTTGGCTAAAATTAGCGAAGAATGAGCGCAAGCCAAGCGTTTTGCGTCCAATTGCCATGATGGCCTTGTTATAAGCCCTTTTTGCAATACACTGCTACTTTATGAGCCACCTTACTACCTGTTAGCATATTGATGGCAATAATCATCGATGGCGTATATAGAAATAATGCAGCTCCCGCAAAAGCATTTTTTGCCTCTGGAGCAAAAGTCATAATTACCATCGATGTGTTAACTAGAACAAATGACCAAATAAATCTTTTAATAAAACCATCAACTTTAACAAAAAACTTATAGTATTTATTAAAGAGATAAATACCCGCTATTAATATTAAGCTGAATACAAAAACCTTTTCGTAATAGCCGTGAACTGAGGTATAGAAGATAAATCCCGGCACCATTACTGGGGATAAACTCGCAAATGCTAATTTTTGCCTAAGCATTTTATTTGTCACCGAACCTCCGAGGGCTTATAACGCCGCAATAAAGGGCGGCCAATACGTAGGCTGCTTTGTGTTAATTTGGAGCGCAGCGACAACACAAAGCAACCGGAGTGTTGGGCGTCCAGCCGGTGTATTTTTACCGGCGATCTTTCATTGCCTTGTTATGCGATTTTTGACTGACTTGATCAACTATATACTGTGATACCGAGTGTATTACATACCTTCGGTTATTCTGGGATTTATCAGGTACACAAATATAGTCAATCCAAACGCTCATGGAAGTATTCTGATCTGTGAAATAGCCTTGAGATACAGGCAAGTCAACTCCCTCGATACCAGATTGATGAACAAATAATTCAGTTTCGTCTGCTGCGATAAGCGCACTACCTGAAGTATGAGGCTTGCACCCAGAGACAGATGTCTTAGGCCCAACTAAAAACAGCATGGTGGTGCCGTTTTCAATGGTGATTGAAACACTAAAACCAAGTTTTTCAGCATTCTCTGGAGTAATTTCCTCTAATTCAGGCCCTGCACTAGCTCGCGCCAAACTCGAAATTATCAGAGTGGATAGTAGGAAAAAATATTTGATGCTCATCTGCTCCCTGACTTTAAACGCATAACGCCCACTTAAAAGGTGAAAAATTGATGGCGACTTTTTTGCGGGTCTTTGCAAAAAATGCGACATAATTTTGAATCCGAGTTGAAGTGCTTGTTATATTTTTCCTGTTAAAAACTTTAATATATGAGAAACAATGTTCAATGAATTTGAAGCTGTAGCAATATTATCCGGTGCATTTTCCTTTACTTCGCTATAGTAGTTGTGTTCATTTTTTATATGGTTGACTACTGTCGATGCTTCTCTTACTTGCTCTACGTTTTCGGCAGCATGATCATGGAAAGGTACTAAATAATTATTTCCAACGGTCTCTAGATACTCACTGATACAATTATTTGAAATAGCATATTTCACCCGCTGGATTTCCGAATTTATTCGGAAATGAGCAGATATATATTTATATTGAGAATGTTCCTCTTTTAATTCTCGATTGTACCAGTTATACCAGTCAACAGTGTTATCAAATGATACTATCTCATTGAAACCTAGAACGTTCATACGGTTTAACATAATAGAACCTAGCGAAGCTGCAATAGTTTGACATTCAACGGCTTTAATAAATATAGGGTGATTACCATACAGCAAAGGTGCTACACTTTGAGAAACTTTACTACCAATTTTTTCTGCTTCGAATCGAGCCATATAATGCTTCTCTCCCTGAGGGTACTCCTCTAGAAACATATCAAAATATTCTTTGAATAATTGTTCAAAATTTTCAATGGACTCTATTCGCATGCTGTACTCCGAGAAAAATATAACAATTTAATATCGACCCAATGGGTCGTTTCTCTACCGAGTCATGGGTCATTAATCTCATTGTACCAGTTTTATCATAATAACTAACTTGTTGCTATACAGATATTTTTCATAATGATGAAAAGGATAAAAACGACCCTCGGGGTCGTTTTCTTGACTATAGGAGAAGTACGGCGAAACTGTATATAAATACAGTTAACTTTTAGAGTTAACTCAATGAGAGCTCGTTAGCCATTTTTAAACCATATCGTTAAATTTATGCTGACTAAGCAATATTCGGTCAGAACCGATGATACCCCGTTGAGCAAAGGTTTCTAGCTTGTTTTGGGGCATAAATGAGTTAGCGAAACGTCCGCTGTGTAGACTTGAGCCAATAGGACTAGATTACTGTGAGCGTCTCTTGATCGCTCATAAAAGTCTGTCTGATGAAGTCTAAACTTATTCACTTAAACTATAAGATCAGATATGAGCTAGTACACCTTACTCTTACCGACTCTGATCCTTTAGTTTATTTCCCTAATGACATCCAAACTCTCAATTTGGAGCTCAAAGATTCTGATAGCGATGCCCCGCTGTAAGTATTCCTTTATACCAGTTTGTTTCAACTAGCCCGAAGACAGGCGCTTAGTTGCGCAAATCAGTAATATTGTCAGTTACTCAACAATCATCATAATCTTTGAACTCTATTCCCTGCTCCCTGACATCAGTTCCTTTTCCTCACTCATTCCCTTGCGCAGGTATGTTTACTGCTCCAGCTCTAATTAGCCTTTAAAGTTTGCGAACTCTGTTGTGCTTAGCTCGCCATTTGCATCAGCGTCTAGTGCTTTAAATTGCTCTGCAAGTGCCGTGTGTGCTTGTGCTTCGCTCATGCTGATTGTGCCGCTTTGATCTGTATCTAGCGCTGCGAAGTCTTCACCAGCCATTGCATTAACAGACGCGAAAGATAAACCTGTGATTGAAAGTGCAATTAGTACGTTTTTCATGATTTATTCCTCAAAAAATGTAAATACTGTTCGTTTTATAAAATTGGAAGCTGTTAGTTAGCCTTTAAAGTTTGCGAATTCTGTTTCGCTTAGCTCGCCATTTGCATCAGCGTCTAGTGCTTCAAATTGCTCTGCAAGTGTCGTGTGTGCTTGTGCTTCGCTCATGTTAATTGTGCCGCTGCCATCGGTGTCGTATTTAGCAAAGTCGTCACCGGCCATCGCATTAACCGACGCCATTGATAGACCAGCAAGGGATACTGCTACTAGTAAATTTTTCATGATCTTCTCCTTAACGATTAGAGTGATGTGATAACTCGGCAAATTAACCTTCGTAGTTATCAAATTCTGCTTGGCTTAATTGACCGTCTTGGTCTGCGTCTAGCTCGTTAAATTGAGCAAGAAGGTCTTCATCTGCTTTTGCTTCTTCAATAGAGATGTAACCATCACCATTCATGTCTAGTTTGTCGAAATCAGTGTTTGCATGTGCACCTACTGATGCCAAAGTCATTACTGCTGCTGATACTGCGATTACTAGATTTTTCATCGTGTCTACCTCATAAGATTAAAAACTAATTTCTGTGTTAACCGTTTTGCTATTAAAGCTAAAACTGATTTTGCATTTGTTTTTGCGTTTCGTTTTTCGCTTTCGAGATAACTATTCCAACTTTGATGCCAAAATTAAAAAAGCAACATTTATCAGATAGTTAAAGAAGTTTGCTTGGAAAGGTTAAGGTTGGATTAAGGCTAACTGTTGCTAAATGGCGACAGCTGAAGGTATGGAAAATAAAAAGTCTTTATTTCTCTGAGTATTAGGTTGTCGCATCTTTGCAACAACGCCACTTTTTCACACTAAGTTTTACAAACCGAACAGCGCTACTTGGTCAAAATTAGTTCACCTTTTGGAAGGGTTTGGTATCGTGAAAAAAATTTTTTCTCAGTCTTTACAAAAACAGGCACTTATTGCCATGTTTATTGGTGTGCTTCCAATACTCACACTGACTTTGTGGTACGCCCAAGCACTGTCCAAAAACCAACAAAAAACGCAGGATATTTATAATAAAAATCAAAAGCTTATTCTTGAATACAATTTTGTAAAAGCAGATATCAGTGCGCTTGAAAAAGCACTGCAAAATAATCAGCTGCTGCAAAGTGAAACACTGCAAGACAGCATCGAGCAGAAGTGGCAAAACACCAAAAAACGTATTCAATTATTAAAAATAAACCTACCCGATTCGCTGTTTGTTGCTAAATGGCGACAGTTTGCTCCGGATGAGATCAATGCCACCTCAAAAGCTGAAGAGTTTCAGCGATTGGTTAAAGTGCTTAATCAATTCGAGGAAAGCTTTCAGCAAACACTGAATAAGCGCTTATCAGATCAAGAAGCCCATTTCGTGCAGCTGCAAACATGGTTTATGTTTGGCCTCATCATCTTGCTACCCACCCTTATCGTGATCAGCATCTTTTTGATCAACCGGATTTGTCAGCAGCTTAATCAGGTAGAATCTGCGGTATCTGAGGTGGGTAAAGGTAATTTTGATAAGTCGGTAGAACTTTCTGGTAGCCATGAGTTACAGCAACTGGGTGACAGGTTAAATTGGTTAAGGCTCGAACTTAAACGCATTCAACAACAAAAAGAAACTTTCTTGCGCCATGTTACTCATGAGCTTAAAACCCCTTTAGCATCACTAAACGAGGGAAGCAGCTTATTAAATAGTGGATTGCTTGGAGCTGTTAATCCAAAGCAGCAACGTATTCTCACCATAATGGAAAACTCTGTTGCAAAGCTTGGATCGCTGATCGACGATTTGCTCAGCTATAGCGCGGCCAGTCACCCTGATAGCCTACATCACAACGCCGAAATGAATCTTATCCAAAAAGAAGTCTCAACGCATCTTAGCGATAAGCTAGGAAAGACTGATGTAATAGTGAACTGGCAAAACCATGATGACCTCAAAGTGCCTTATCTTCCCTGCAAATTAGTGTTAACTCAGCTAGTGAGCAATGCCATCGATCACGCTAAAAGCAATGTCACTATTTCAATTGAAGAGCAAAATGGCGAAGTATTGTTGATAGTCCGTGACGACGGTGATGGCATCGACATTAATGAAGCCGATTCATTATTCCAGCCATTTTTTCGTGGTGAGAAAAATAAAAATAATAATGGCAGTGGCTTAGGTTTAGCCATTGTCTCTGAGTGTGTGAAGCAATTAAAAGGCTATGTGAAATGGCTATCAGTAGAATCTGGCGCCAGTATTCAAGTCGCCTTTCCAAAAAGGGATCCAAAATGAAATACATCGCATTAAGTATCATGCTATTTTTGCTCGGTGGTTGTGCCACAACGGAGCATAACGTCGAGCAAACAAAGCAGTTTATTGGCCCTGTGAAAACAGAAACTAGTGCTAGATTTGTGCCTTTAACTGAGGTGATCAAAGCCTTAGTCAGTCAATGCGCCCAAAAACATAACGTGACATTTAACCAATACTATAAAGGTGCGCAGCACTTACAAGGCTTTATTCACACCTATTGCGGTACAGACTCAACCACCAAGCAACTTAAAGCCATTGAAGCGCTAAGACTACAAGATTATTGGCCGGAAGATTATAACATTTGGTTTGAATCATTAGCTTGGCATACTCAAAACCTTCGTGAGCAAAAAATCAGCAATTATTACGCTGACAATAAAGCACAACAGCACCAAGCACAATTGCTACAAACACAGAAGCAGCTTGCTGAGCTGAAACAAAAGTTGGCAGACATAGAAACTCAACGTCTGAAAACCGATCTATCTGAAACCCCATCACTTGAGGAGGATGTACTATGAGTCAAATACAACAGGGTGCAAAGTTGCTTTTAGTAGATGACGATACATCTTTGACAGAGCTGCTGGCGATACGGTTAGAAAGCCATGGATACGAAGTTGAAGTAGCGCATCGTGGTACGCAAGCATTAAACATCCTCAAACAAATGCCCATTGACTTGGTTATCACAGACCTAAAGATGGCGCACATGAACGGTTTTGAACTTAATGAGCAAATAAAGAAGTATTACACGGGCATGCCCGTTGTGATGATGACCGCTCATGGCTCAATTCCAGATGCTGTCGACGCTATGCAACAAGGCTTTGTCAGCTTTTTAACCAAACCCATTGACTCTCAGCAAATGCTTGATGTCATCAATGAGGCGCTTGCTGGAAAAGTAAGAACAGCGCAGACTTCAGATCCTAACAACTTTCATGGCTTGTTGTTTCAAAGCGCTTCAATGCGTCAGTTAGTACAGCAAATCCAAGCGCTTGCTAGTAGCAACGCAAACATCCTGATCCAAGGCGAGAGCGGCACCGGTAAAGAGGTGACTGCAAAAGCGATCCATCTGGCAAGTAATCAATCTCAAGGGCCTTTTATCGCGATAAACTGTGGTGCAATGCCTGCCCACCTTTTAGAGTCAGAGTTATTTGGCCATAAAAAAGGAGCATTTACTGGTGCTGTGAGCGACAAAGAAGGTCTAGTACAAGCCGCCGATGGCGGCACCTTATTTCTCGACGAAATTGGTGATATGCCGCTTGATTTACAAGTAAAATTACTACGTGTATTACAAGAGCGAACAGTACGGCCCGTAGGTGGACAAAGTGAGTATAAAGTGAATGTTAGATTTGTTTCGGCAAGTCACAAAAACATCCAAACTGCGGTTGCGGAAAAGCAATTTCGTGAAGATTTATACTACCGCTTAAACGTGGTGTCTGTTGAAATCCCAAGCCTAAGAGAGCGATTGGAAGATATTCCACTACTTGCATCACGTTTCTTAAGTGCTCTTAGCGATGGCGAAAAGCAATTTAACCAACAAAGTATTACGCACTTGTTGAATTACCATTGGCCGGGCAACATTCGCCAGCTCCATAATATTGTAGAGCACTGTGTCGCCATCACTCCAGGTAAAGTGATAACCGAAGATATTGTACAAAAAGCCTTACCAAAAGATTGTGCGCAAAATGCTTTTACTGGGTTGAACGAAGCTAAACGTCAATTTGAATATGACTACATTCAAAAAGTACTCGCGCTTTGTGAGGGGAATGTCTCAGAAGCGGCAAAACTTGCACAACGAAATCGCTCTGATTTTTATAAATTACTTAAAAAACACGAGATCCAATGCTAAACCTATTTATAGAGGAAGATAAAATTATGCCTCACACGGTCGGATGCCCACTACCTGCAACCGACTGTAGTGAAGCCTAAGACATAGCACTTCGTTCAATTAAGAGAGTGAGTTTGGGTAAAATGCGTTGCCATGTAGGTACGCTCGTAGTAGCTCTAAACAAGAGGTTTTTAACAAAAATAGCGCCCAACTTACCTTCTCAAATTGAGCAGGTAGTGAAGCAAAAGACGGCAAATCATAGTGTCGCCAGCTCCAAAGTACTTCCTTCCCTAAATACAGTGCCGTGATATGGCACCTGACAACATAGTCCAATTAATGGGGTCTCTGCGATGAAGATGCGCAAAAAACTGATAATTAGCTTTGTACTCACCGTTATTATTCCTATTTTGGCAATTTCGATTGTGAGTATTTCGCAAACCAAGAAAGATTCTCTTGAAAAGTTTTTAGACGCATCCGGCAATGAAATTCGGCAAGCGGAACGGTCATTTGTATTATTTTTTGAGCAAATGAAAAAGAGCGCCCGGTTTTTAGCACAGGCCGAGGCTGTACAAAATGTTAGTGATAATACCACCACTTACTTTGGTGCAGAGAAACCAATGACTCCGTTGCAAAATGGTCAGAATGAAGCGCAAATTTATGAGCTTTATCGCGCATTCGGACAAACCCATGAAGAGTTACTGTTTGTCTATTTAGGTACGAGTTCTGGTGGCTTTATCCAATACCCAGCTGAGCCTCTGGGCAACTATGATCCAACTAAACGCCCTTGGTACAAAAAAGCCGCAGCAAACCCCAATAGCGTTATCCTCACAGAGCCTTATCAAGGTGTTACAGGGCAAGCTATGGTCTCAGTCGCGACGGCGATTAAGCGTGATAGTAGAATGATAGGTACACAATCGCTAGACGTGACGCTCTCCACTCTCACTGATATTGTTAGTAACATTCGCTTGGGGGAATCTGGCTATCTACTTTTACTCGACGGTAACGGTATTGTACTGGCTGACCCAAAAAACAAAGACAACAACTTTAAACACAGCAAAGATCTCAACAGCCCACTTTATAACGCAATTCGAGATGTGAAAAACGAAGCCTACCTTACCATTGAAACCGATAATAAAACCTACGTTGCTAAAATTTATCGTTCATCAAACCTTGGCTGGCAGTTTATTGCAGTTATTGATGAAGATGAAATTTTAGCTGCTGCATATGATATGACTATTAGTATTGCGGTAATTGCGATGTTAATGGTGATTATTTTTGTCATTACCGCTATCACACTGGCAAATAAAATTGTCCAACCGATAGAAATGGTTTCTTTGGGTTTGAGAGAAATTGCCCAAGGAGAAGGAAACTTATCGAAACGTTTAAAGGTGATCAGCAACGATGAAATTGGTGAACTTGCAACCTGGTTCAACAAATTTCTCGATTCGATTAACCTGTTAGTGAAAGACATTCAGCATAATGCCGCGACACTCAACAGCGCAGCACTAGACTCCCAAAAAAGTATTAACGATATTCGTAGACAATGCCATGCTCAAGCGGATGACTCTGCCAATGCTGCAACAACAACTGAAACCGTGGAGCAGCTTGCAATAGAAGTGACTGAACATTGCACCCAGACACTTGAAGATGTGGTTAGCGCTGACGAGCATGCCCAACACGGCAACAAAACCATCGAATTAACCGTGTCACAGGTGGCAAGACTCAATCAGTCACTAGCTGAGTCTGCAAGTGCGATGAATCAACTTGAGAGTGAAAGCCAAGACATTACCAATATACTTGGTGTGATCCGCTCGATTGCAGAACAAACCAACCTACTTGCGTTAAATGCAGCCATCGAGGCGGCTCGAGCAGGAGAGCAAGGTCGAGGGTTTGCTGTGGTTGCAGATGAAGTGAGGACACTGGCACAACGTTCTCATGATGCCACGCAAGAGATTGAGCAAGTGCTGACTAATCTTATCGCGCAAACTAGAAATGTATCTAACCAGATGACGGTGAGTGTGAGCGAATCAGAAACCACAATTACGCAATCGCAAAGCGCTCAACAAGCATTTTCAGACATTACAGCAGCCGTATCACGCATTAAGTCTTCGGTATCAAATATTGCAGCACAAGCAACACAGCAAGGTCAAAATGCTGGTCAAACCAAACGGTTGATTGGCTCTTTAGATGTTTCGGTAAGGCAAGTTGGTGACGGTGCGGCTGCACTTAATGCCGGAGCTGACCAATTGGTGGCACTTGCTAAAGATCTAGAGCAATTAGTTGGCCGCTTTGATATTGATGAACAATAGTTAACCATCCCATTTAATTATTGTTACAAAAATGGTGTACTGCCCAGTTGTCCTCATATTGACAACTGGTTTAGACTGGGCAAACTTATTTATCTATAGAAAAATAACAATGAAGAAATTTAAATTCACATTGATCTCTACTGCTCTATTTGCAGTTCTTGGTTGCCAAGAAGCTCCGCAACAAAACCAAGTTGAAGCGCAAACTCAAGCACAACAACAGGTAGCGGTGGCAGCACCTATCGCTGAAAAAGTTCCACATAAAGTGATGATTCATGGGCAAGAGTTTACTGATAACTACCATTGGTTACGCGACGACACTAGAAGCAATGAGAAAGTACTAGGTCATCTCAATCAAGAAAATGCCTACGCAGACAGTAAACTTGATGCGACCAAGCAACTCCAACAAACACTTTTTGAAGAAATTAAAAACAAAGTTGTTAAAGATGACCGTAGCGTACCGACATTAAACGGTAGCTATTACTACTTCACAGCAACGGAAGGCGACAAAGAGTACTTTACCTATTTCCGTAGCGAGCATAAAGACGGTAAAAATGCTGAAGCAATTTTTGACGCGAATACTCGTGCTGAAGGCCAGAATTATTATGGTGTAGGCGCACTACAAATTTCATCTAACGAAAACCTGTTAGCATTTGCTGAAGATACCCTCAGTCGCAGAATTTATACTATTCAAGTTAAAGATTTAACAACAGGCAAATTGTTAGAAGATAAAATCGAGGGTACGTCTGGTTCAGTTGTGTGGGCTAATGACAACAAAACACTTTACTACATCAAAAAAGATCCCGTTACTTTGCTTGGCTTCCAAGTTTTTCGTCACACTTTAGGTAAACCACAAAGCGATGATGAATTAGTCTATGAAGAAACGGACAACAGTTACTTCACCAATATTTCTAAGAGCAAAGATAAAAGCACTATATACATTCACCACGGCAGTACCGAATCGTCTGGTGTGTCTCTTATCAGTGCTGACGATGCAAAAGCCAAACCAGAGCGTTTCATTCCAAGAGAAGCAGGTCACGAATACAGCATTAACAAACTAGGTGATTGGTTTTACGTTCATACAAACAAAGATGCTATTAACTTTAAACTAATGCGTGTTAAGGCAACTGATGTAAAAGATCGGTCAAAATGGCAGACGGTGGTTGAGCATAACCCTGATGCAAAATTAGAAAGTATTGCCTTGTTCAACCAGCACCTGGTTTACGAAACACGCGAAAACGGTCTAACTCAAATCACAGTTAGTAATTTAGATAACAGTAAAAGCAAGCGCTTGACGTTTAATGACCCAGCGTATACGGCATACCTGACAGGCAACAAAAACATAGACACTGACTCGGTGAGAATCGGCTATCAAAGTATGACCACACCAGCTTCTGTGTTTGATGTTAATTTGGAAACTCTTGATAAAACGTTATTAAAACAAAATAAAGTGCTGGGCGACTTTAATCCTGAAAATTACAAATCAGAGCGTATATTTATCACTGCACGTGATGGGATTAAAGTACCCGTTTCAATTGTGTATCGCAAAGATAAATTCAAGCAAGATGGGTCTAATCCACTGCTGCAATATGGCTATGGGTCTTATGGGTTGAATGTCGAACCAACCTTTTCTATCAGTCGCTTAAGTTTGTTAGACAGAGGTTTTGTGTACGCCATCGCCCATATTCGAGGGTCAGAAACACTTGGCCGCCCTTGGTACGAAGATGGTAAAAAGTTAAATAAGAAGAACACCTTTAATGATTTTATTGACGTGACCAAAGCATTAGTAGAACAAAAGTACGGTGATGCTTCTAGAATATATGCCAGAGGTGGTAGCGCCGGAGGTCTGTTGATGGGGGCGGTGATTAACCAAGCTCCAGCGCTTTATGACGGTGTTCATGCAGCTGTACCCTTTGTTGATGTCATTAATACTATGCTGGATGAAAGCTTGCCACTTACCACTAATGAGTACGATGAGTGGGGCAATCCAAATGATAAAACCTACTTTGACTACATGCTATCTTATTCACCTTATGACCAAGTGAAAGCACAAGCATATCCGAACTTGCTAGTTACAACTGGCTTACATGATTCGCAGGTACAATACTTTGAACCTGCCAAGTGGGTTGCAAAGCTACGAGATCTTAAAACTGATGATAACTTGCTACTATTTAAAACCGATATGGAAGCAGGTCACAGTGGTGCATCGGGTCGATTTAAAGGGATCCATGATATAGCACTAAGCTATAGCTACTTTATCGCACTTGCTGAGAATAAAATCTAGCTTTTAGCTTTTCTAGACACCAAAAGAGGCAATGCTTCTTTTGGTGTTGCCCGCTCGCTCAACCAGTTATGTTGGCCTGCGTTTCTAAAGCATAAACGCTCATGATATTCCTGCCAGTTATATCAATTCATCAAATTACGTGATCTATTTGTGGGGAAATGACACCAAGCACCCGACTCAATAAGCACAATGGAGATTACTAACAAATTGCACCATTGTTGACTATATTAAAAAGACGACACATTTTTATATCAGTGAAAAATGAACGTATTTCGCTATGTTTTTATCTGGTATTGTTTAACCCTGTCCTTCGATAACTGTGCGACCCCTCATAAGCCGGAGCTAGCTGCACCGATCGCTGTTACCATTTTAGTGGATGATGCTTATCCGCCTTATAGCTATCAGATAAATGGCGAGCTGTATGGCATTTATGTTGATATTGTCAAACAAGCCGCTCGAATACTAAGCGAAGAGTATTCAATTACTTTGCGGGCCATGCCTTGGAAACGAGGACTTTCTTCGATGGCATCAGCAGAGGCAATGGCACTCATGCCTCCCTATATTCATATAAAAAAAAGACCCTACATCTGGCCATACTCTGTACCACTGCAAGAAGAAGTGGTGGTCGCTTTTTGCAATAAAGGGGTCACGCTAAAAAAGCTCCCACATATAAAACCGGAACAAGCCATCAATGTCGGCATAAACGCAGGATATATGATCTTGGATGAAGACTTAATGGAAGCTCAAAAGTTAGGCTTGATTAAGCTGTGGGAGAATAAAAGCACAAATTCAAATATCGAAAAGCTTTCTCGCGGCCGCATTGATTGCTATGTGAATGACAGGCTTTCCACCTTACTCGGAATAAATAAAACATCTCTCGCTTCTTCTCAGCTTAGCAGTGGAAACATTATTGAAGATAAAGTGATCATGAGACGTACTGCACATATTGGTTACTTAAAAGGCTTTGAAGAAAAGTATCCACATAAGCAACACTTTATTTTACAAATGGACAATGCACTTAGGCAGGTACTCCAAAGCGATACGACTGAGTAACTCAGGCCACAGAGTCCATCCAAATAACACTTTGCAACCTAAAAGCGATTACTTTTTGAACTATTTTATAAACTTCATTGGACAGCCATGTAAGAACGCTATATTATAATAGCGCTTTAGATACTTAGAGCACTTACTACTGCTGCACTGTTTTTTCTTGATACTCTTTTTTTTAAAAAGTCGTTTATAGATATACCAATGCGTTACTAGCTAAGTTTTATCTATCGCTTTAACGGTGATTTTCACCACACAATTAATTTTTTGAAAAAGGTTTCAATTATGTCTAACACAGTAAACGGCACAGTTAAGTGGTTCAACGAAGAGAAAGGTTTTGGTTTTATCACTCAGGAAAACGGCGGTAAAGATGTATTCGTACACTTCCGTGCTATCGTTTCTGACGGTTTCAAAACTTTAACTGAAGGCCAATCAGTTTCTTTCACTGTTGAAGAAGGCCAGAAAGGTCCTCAAGCAAGCAACGTAGTAGTTAACTAATACGTTTTGCAAAAGAGCTGGTGTAAACCACTAGCTCTTTAAAGCCCCAACCCCTTGTAGTCCTTGAGCAGCACATCAGGCAACAACAGCACAATTAAATAACACCCGTAACATCTGTGATAGTCGTCAGTACTTTTGGCGAAAATTTTGCAGAATCTAATCCAAACATTTTCAGTGCAATTGGTACGAGCCCCCATGACTTCCCGCAATCACAAGCGAAGAGAGCTTCACTGATACAAACCCCAAAACCTGAAACTTCTGACCTCACCAGTATCAAAAAGCGCATCGACCATGAAGGTCAAGTAAAACAACCAAACAGCCTACCACAGCTTTTGAGACAGTTTTCTGAACTCGAGTCTTATTTGGAATTAGCCGAGCTTACTGGGAAGTATATTTACACCGATAAAAAGCAAATATCTTTGATTATCAATCTATTTTGTCTCAACGAAACATCGAATCTGATAATTGCGTGAGACTTACAACACAACTTTCTCGGCTCTTCCACTGCGCAGTTGGTCAAGAGCAAGTGCTCACCGCTTATTGTTGAACACTCAAACAACGGCGCACAAATCTAGCAAATTGTGAACGTGTGTAGGTTTAGCCAAAAAAAACTTTAAAGCTGGTTGAATCGCGGTACCTTTGTTGTGCGAGACTCTCTAGATTTAATGTCAAAACATGGATAACAGGCAATCACTTCCTCTGAAATGACGCAATACACTCACGCTTGCAACCCTTTAAGCAACTTTTCCCAGCATAACTAAAAAATAGAGTAAACAAGATATTGTGGGTGCCAGTGTTAACTTTGCGGATCTCAGCCTCAACCCTTTTGCCATCCATTTTGTGAGGTTACCCATCCAAAAATACACAAACATTAAAATAAAACTGTATAAATAATCAGTATTCATGTTATTGTGCTTTAAAATTACAACAACAAACAGGGTAGTAAGATGTTACTGGATTCAGAACCTAATGCGCCGCAAGATTTTGACTTCATCATTGGCGATTGGAATGTAAGACACCGCCGATTGAAAGATATACTCAACGGAGGTGAAGAGTGGATTGAATTTGATGGGCTCTCTTCAACCGTTCATACTCTCGGTGGTTATGGAAACATCGAAGATGTCCAACTGAATTTTCCAAATGCTTCAGTAAGAGCAAAAGCTATTCGTTCATATAATTCTGCAACAAGAGAGTGGTCTATTTGGTGGCTAGATGGTCGAAACCCAAGTGCACTAGATACACCTGTTGTTGGTAAATTCTCTGATGGGATTGGATGCTTCTATGCAGATGAGCGCTACAATGATACTCCAATTAAAGTGAGATTTCTTTGGAATTCAACTAACCCCATAAAACCTACATGGGAGCAAGCATTTTCAAAGGATAACGGAAAAACTTGGGAAACAAATTGGTTAATGGAGTTCACTCCGAAGAATTAATCTGCTTCGAGCCAATAACAAAAGATTATAGCGTCAATAGCTAATTTTACGCCTTTGGCGCTTCCCATATTACATCTAATTTAATCTCAAACTCACCTTCTGACATTCGCTACTCTCCACTTCCTTTTAGATAAGGCATGTTTAATTAGAACTCTCTACAAGATCACAAATAGGAGAAACCGATGAAGGCATGAAGACATGAAGACATGAAGACATGAAGACAAATATTGCTTTAGCACAAGGTCATTTTATAGAAGTCAAAAAAGCGATAGTATGACATGTAAAGTTCAATTATCACAAAGAGTTCATCATGAACATTGTCAAAGTAGACACTAATAATGCTCAGGTTTATGCCAACCTTTACCAAGGTTACGGCGCAGAATTTTCTCCAATTATAGACGATAAACCAAACGAAAATGGTTTGTTTGAGATTTATCCTCAGCTTACAGGCTCTGTTACAGGTTACTTATTATATTTGGATGGTATTCCAGCTGCCCTCACGGCAATAGACGAGAAATCTCCAAAAGCATATGAAATCTGTGATTTTTATGTATTACCTTGTTTTCGTAAAAACAAAGTAGGAAAACGTTTTATCTCCAGTTTGTTTGAACAACTTGGTGGTTCTTGGGAAATCAAGCAAGTAGCAGGAGCGGAACATGCAACCAGTTTTTGGAGAGATGTGGTCGGGGATTATACCTCAGGCAACTACATTGAAGACATTTATGAAGACCATAAGTGGGGTACCGTAACAAGGCAGTGTTTCTCACACTAATGAATGCCATCATTTAAGAGAGAATAGCTGCTAGGATCTTGTTAATGAGTATTTTCATAACCCATAATTAATATTTAGTGGTTTTGGTTGTAATATTTTTGGTTTAGCTTCACCTTACCCGATTAAAAAGCACAATATATTAAGAACACTAAATTCAATAAAGATTTAAATTAAAATATAAAAATAAATTTAAATAAATTGAGAAATATGAGCGTAGCGTTAGCCACGCTCTTTTTATTTTTTGTTACTTAATCACATGTTCTTCATGGATAACATTAATGCTATTTGGATTTGTTAATGACAAAACCTTAACTGCTAGTGTTTTTCCTGCCGCATTTTCACATTCAATGATCTGATACAAGACAGGCTGTCCAGCCTGAGAATTATCAACTGTGATGTCAGTCATAAATACATCTGAATGGAATGGACCTTTGCCACTTTCACCGTGGAAGAGTCCAAGTTCAACTCCGCGGTTAGACAGTGTTGTGCAGCGTCCACTATTACTTTGACTATCCACACTTAGGCGACTCTCAACATGATACGCACTATGGTAGCCGTAGGTATTCGGACGGTGTACAAATTCACCTGCAGGTTGCGCGTTTATCTCCCATTCTACAAGTGGTGCACCAGGCACATTAACATATACGTCGTATTGTTCCCCTGATGCGCTGGTGCAAGAGACTTCAACGCGTTTATTCGCTGTTAAGTACTGCTCAGGAATGGTAGCTGTTGCCTGCTGAACATAATTACTTCCTGATAGCCCTTGTACGTTAGCATGCGCGATTTGCTCACCAGTTGTATGGTGATATACGTTCGCGTAACTACAAAAATCGCCCTCTCCTCGTGGGTGTAAATCAACCTTTAGGTTATGTGCAAACTCACTTGCAAGGATCGCTGTTGCTACAGGACCGTTGGTGTATTCAGTTACGCGTTCGAATCCATCAGTATCATGTGCCAGACTTGGTAAAGCCATACTATTTGCTGAGACAAATACAGCTGCTAAGGATAGTGCGAAACAAAACTTCTTCATTTTAAATTTTCCTTTTTTAATCTCATAGAGGGCATTGTTGTCTATTTGAAAGGGCCCGTTCGTAAACAACGAGTTGATAATAATTCCCAATGACAGCGCTGACAATAGCTTGTGAACACATTTTAATGATTTAAATCAATTTATCTAATTTTATTTTTAAAATGTTAATTTATTGAATTTATATGACTACATTTTAATCTAGGTTAATTTTAAACTTATCATTATTGCAAGCAAGAAAGTAGAAGATAGTAAATAACAGAGGAAAGGCCATTTAAAATAAAAAGTGAGCTAATTGCTTTTATCTCGACACTCAACTCACCTTATTATAAAGAATAGAGTTTATAAGGGTAAAGTCATCGCTGAGTCTTTACCAAACTCAAATACATTCATTTTTCCACATTGTGCAAAGTGGTTGTTACTCATATAAGGTGTACCCTGCTGATTAATATCAGCTTCCCAACCTTGTCCATTGTTCACAAAAGCTTTAACTTCAAACCAACCGTTAAAGGTATGATTGCAATTCATCTCGACTTCCAAAAGCCAGTAGTGAGCGCCCCACTGATTAAGCGGCATCACACCAAAACCATCTCTATCATAACGTTTTTCAGCTCCCCACTGAGCAGGCCATACATCTGAGGTCCAATCGAGTGGGCTCCCCTTTGCACCATTTGCTTGCCCGTTTTGAGCTTCAGACCAGTCCAACATGGTGTCACCTACCTTCCAAGGCGCAGTGGTTACATTTTTCATATTTAGATGCTTTATTGGTAATGCACAGCGCATGGGATTAGCAGAACAATCAACACCACGCTGTAATGCCGCGGTATGGTCAAGGCCACCACGAATGAACATATCTTGTCCTGATTGTGTCTGTGCTTTGATAAATACTAAAGTGCGCTGCCAATCCTCTAAATCCGGTGGTGGCGCTGTTATTTTACTTTGGTGATGAATTGCAAGTGCCTGCATCGCCTCAATTGACACATGTGCATAGCCATTCTCGTCAACTTTTATACTTTGGCCTAAGCACTGTCCTTCAACCTTTGCACCTGTTAATACATTACAATAAGTACCTGGCTCCATGCCTGTCTGCAATTGTTGGTTCATTCCAAAAGGCTCTCTGTTTATCGCGACAAATCCTAAGTTACCTCGAGAAAAAGCGATTTGGTTATTGCCGTTATCCCACCAATTGTCGACATTCCAATTTCCCGATGTATGGTTTCTAAACTGCATTGCTCCAGAGATCATTGGACGACGATGCTCACATTGCCACTGTGCACTGTTACAATTTAGATTACCGTTTTGATGTACAGGTAATGAAGGCGCGCCAGCATCAGTATTACCGTTAAACTCATAGCTAGACATGACTTTTGGATAGCCGTAAGGAAACGCCAACATAAATACATTAGCTAAGTCATAGAGGTTGCCATCTTTAAAGGTCACAATCGAGCCTGCACCTCCATGTCCGCGTTGATTGTCATGATTATCCGTAAACACTACCGCTTTATGACTCGGCATTAATCCCCATGATTCACCAAAACTTTTTAGCCACGCCAGCTTGCCTTGTTTAAAGGCGTTACTGAGCTTTATGCTATATTTAAATTCTGTGACTAACCCATTTTGATGATATTCAGATGCGGTAATGGCTTCACCGCCTTGATCAATCACCTCTTGAAAAATCACCGCTGGCTTATTTAATTTAGCAAGCACATCGGCAATATCATTTGCCGGCATGTGCTTACTGGCATCAAGACGAAAGCCTGCAACTCCCAGTGACAAGAGGTCATTTAGAAAGCCTGCAATAGTATTTTGTACGTAGTCTGCGTCAGTATCTAAATCATGAAGCCCTACCAGTTCACAATGCTGAACTCGCCAAGCATTGTTTGCGTAATCTTCAGAGTTGATTGCACATGTGTTATGAAAGTCCCGATGGCTATATATTGGGTACTGCTTGTTACCGAAGACATTTCCAGCAACGCCTTCACCGCTCCCGTGTGCCATGTGGTTTATCACAGCATCAACATATATATCAACTCCAGCTAACTTACAACGTGAGACCATATCGGCAAACTCAGCGCGATTGCCACCGCGACTCACAATCTCATAGCTTACCGGTTGATAACGCGTCCACCATTGTGAGCCCGTTATATGCTCATTCGGTGGTGATACTTGCACGGCTGCATAACCGTTTGGTCCTAAAAATGTTTCACACTCAGTCGCAACGTCACGCCAAGACCATTCAAATAAGTGAACAAATGTTGTTGGGTAGCCCTGCGAGGCATTGATAGGGGCAACTAAGCCTAACGCAAGTAGTGCTGTAGCCATAGATTGGATTCGTTTTGTTGTCATCATTATTGCACCTTTTCATGTTACACAAATTTAACAATATAGGTATCAATAATGATCGATCCATTGAATACGTATGCAGCAGTGGTTTTTTGTCAATGCACTTAGAAAAGAGGCATAAACACGACTTTGCATAACTTCAATGACATTTGACCTACAACCACAAACATTAAGTAAACCAATGTAAACAAAACATCAAGTTTAATTGAATTGTCATCAATAGTGATTAGAATATCGACCCGAATAAATATTCGAAAAATTATAATACACGGGAAAATAAAAAATGATTAAAAAATCAATTTTGGCCTCTGCTGTTACATTAGCTTGCCTAAACGCTCAAGCAGACGTCATTATCTCCGAATATATTGAGGGTAGTAGCTATAACAAAGCAGTAGAGCTCTATAATGGTAGCAATACTGCGGTAGACTTGAGTGGCTACTCAATAAACTTCTTCTTTAATGGTGCAACCGAAGCCCGCACACAAATCGAACTATCTGGAGCGCTAGCGCCAAAGTCTACTTACGTTATCGCACATGCTGATGCAGCTTCAGATATCTTAGCCAAAGCGCAGTTAACTAACTCTAGCAGCTGGTTTAATGGTGATGATGCGATCACACTGACACTTGATGGCAATACTATTGATAGCTTAGGTCAGCTAGGTGTTGACCCAGGTAGTGAATGGATTGATGGCGAAATCAGAACAAAAGACAAAACTCTAGTCAGAGATCCGGCGGTAACGCTTGGACGCACCGACCCTGGTGAAGCATTTATAGGTGAAGGGCAATGGCTCGCGCTGTCTAAAGATGACTTTAGTAACCTAGGTGTACACTCAAACGGTAATGATATACCAGAGCCAGAACCTGTAAAGTGTGGTGAAAACAATACCTTAATCAGTACAATTCAAGGTGCGGGCGATTCTAGCCCAGTTGCGGGTGAGGTCGTTGAGGTTCAAGCTGTGGTCACCTCAAGCTTGCAGTCTGACACAGGTCTTAAAGGCTTCTTTATTCAAGAAGAAAGCGCTGATTACGACAGCGATGAAAATACTTCAGAGGGTATCTTTGTCGCATATAACAACACCTCGGTTAGCGCCGGAGATGTTGTGAAGCTGCGTGGTAAAGTTGAAGAAAAATATGGCCAAACGCAACTTATAAATGTTGATGCAATTGAACTTTGTGGTACAACAAACGTGTTTGCAACCGCCATAACATTGCCTGTTCAAAGCAGCCTTGAGGCATACGAGGGCATGCTTGTTTCTATTACTAACGAGTTGGTCGTCAACGATACATACGGACTTGCACGTTACGGCGAAGTGCGTTTAGCTACCGAGCGCTTGTATCAGGCGACTCAAATCGCAGCGCCTGGTGAGCCAGCAAATCAATTAGAAGCACAGAACAAACGCAAAGAAATTTTGTTAGATGATGGTTCGTCAGTACAAAATCCTGAGGTGATCCCATACCCTACCCCTACTCTTGACGCTTATAACACGTTACGTTTGGGTGATTCGGTGACTAGTCTCGAAGGGGTCATAGGCTATGGCTATAGCCAATACCGTATTCATCCAACCACAACACCAAACTTTGTTCATACCAATATACGTACACAAGCCCCTGAAGTGGAATCCCGTGGCGATCTACGTATTGCCAGTTTTAATGTCCTAAATTATTTTAATGGAGATGGCCAAGGAGCCGGATTCCCTACTCCTCGAGGCGCTGACAACGCTGAAGAGTTCGAACGACAAAAAGCAAAAACAGTCGCAGCAATCACTGCACTCGATGCTGATATTGTTGGCTTGCTCGAACTTGAAAACGACGGTTTTGATGAGCGCAGTGCGATTGCTGATCTGGTTAATGCGCTAAATGTGTCAGATCCTGTTAATACCTATGCGTTTGTTAATCTAAATACTGAGCGAGTTGGTGGTGATGCTATTACTTCAGGCATTATCTATCGCAGCAATAAGGTATCCGAAGTGGGCACACCAGCTTATACGGAAACTGTCCCCTTTGACTATGGTAACCGTCCACCAGTAGTACAAACTTTTAAAGACATCACTAGTGAAGAAACATTCACTGTCGTAATGGCTCATTTGCGTTCAAAGGGAAGTTGTTCTAAAGCTGAGGGCTTAGATCAAGATCAGAACGATGGTCAAGGCTGTTGGAATCAAACGCGTGTCAATGCAGTAAATACGCTGTCACAGTGGTTAAATACCAATCCAACAGGGGTAGTAGAAGACGATGTCATTATATTAGGTGATATGAACGCGTATGCAAAAGAAGATCCAATTAACACCTATATTACAAATGGTTATGCTAATATCAAACAAGCCTTGCATGGTGATAATTTAGACTACTCGTACGTATACCAAGGACGTATTGGTAGCCTAGACCACGCGTTTGCTTCAACTTCCATGATGACAAAAATAAAGTCTGTGACTGATTGGCATATTAATGCAGATGAGCCTGTTGCACTGGACTACAATACTGAATACAAATCAGATAACCATAAGGCAAGCTTGTACGCGCCACACCCTTATCGCGCGTCAGATCATGATCCAGTTGTTATCGATCTTAAGCTAGCGGTAGAGCCTACCGTTATCGAAGGTGAATTTTCTGGCCTTGCAGGGTGGTTTTGGTGGCAACATCGCGAAATTGAACTGCCAGCAGGTTTTGATAAATTAGAAGTGTCAATGACAGGTAAAGGTGAAGCTAATCTGTACGTACGCCACCAGCACATGCCAAGCTTTTTCCAGTATGACTGTCGCCCTTATCTTTGGGGTAGCACTGAAAGTTGCACATTTAATCAGCCAGCTGAAGGGAAATGGAACATACGTGTGCACGGTTTGCTGCCGTATTACAATGTCACAATTAAGTACAAGGCAACCAAAGCAAATTAATCTAAGGTTTGGCTAGTTAATAACACTTATCAGCCTACCTTTACTAATTGGCTTATTTAGATTTTCTAAATAAGCCAATTCATCACTTTTCAAACCTTTCCTTAACAAGTTGAGCTAAGCAAAGGCTTTAAACCGATTTTCTTATTGAAATGCGCTAACCGTTAAACGCAGCTGACTGGACAAGTATCAGGGCCAAGTGGGTTTTTCCTACGTACGCTATCTAATTGTACTTCAATCGCATTTGAGATTTTTACGTTTAGTGAAGCTGTATGAGGCTGATCACCATATGTTAATGAATTACCAGACACAGAGATGCGAACCGATTGACCATTACTCATATTGCGAATAGCATCTTTGGCTTTGACACCCAAGTCTTCACCAGCATAGAAAAACTCACCACTGGGGATCGCTTTATCCAAAGAGAAGATGGTACGAGCGCCGCTGAGTTTATCGTCATTTACAAACCCTGCCATCTCTTTTTTCATTTTTGACTCAAAAAATGAATCAACGAGGTTAGAAAGACCAGGAATGCTGATCCCCAAAAAGCGTGTTTCAATATCAACATCTAAATTGATAGGTCTAACACTTAAGTTGGATACTTCACCACTGTAGGGGTTGTAAGTTGCGGTTGCCCAAATCTCAGGTGTACTTATTCTTCCATACGCTTTGAATATAATAGAAGGTGTGTTTTTAAGGGTAATTTTTGACTTTGAATTAATACCAATGCCGCCGATCTTAGCGGTTACTTGACCATTCGAGTCTTTCAGTTCAAATACCAAAGGCCCATTGATACTCGTTGACACATAGTCTAGGTCAAAGCTGCCATTAAGATTTGCATCCATCATCTGATACATTTGCTGTTTGATGTCCGCTTCTAGCGCATTTCTACGCGCCGAAGTCTTAGCCAGCACTGATTTTACATAATTGTTTTGATCCAATGCGCAGCTTTGATAGCTACCATAAGCAACTGAAGCCGAAACACGTGTAACATAATCATCACGGTTATGCTGCTCGAATAAATTATATAGGTTACATTCGCCAATATTATTATTAATTGCGGCAGAAGCGGCTGTTGGTACAACGCCAGCGGTAAGCACAGTTGCAAACACAAGTGACTTTGAAATCATTTTACATCTCCTTTGGTCTATTTTAGATTTCGGGTACACGTTAATATTCCTAAACTTCATTGTCAAAGAATAATTAATTCAATTAACAAACCAAGAGCAATAGGCAACAAATTGTTATCTAAGTGTTCTATTTTAGGGTTTTCATCCTAGCTGCAATGCCTAGCTATATGACAAACGAGGCAAAATACTAACGCCTAAGTTGTGATGCAAACTGACATACTCGCTGTGCTTCATCTGCGTTGCTTTGCCCTTGGGTAACCCAAAACTCGAGCTTAGTATCAATAAGAATAGCTTGACGGGTAGAATTACCCGGCTCAGGCTCCCAGCGCCATTTATTTACCGCTTGAAGTGCTGCGTCGTCAAAAACCCCTTCTGGGTAACTCTGGATCACTTTATAGCCCCCAGCTTTTCCCTCAGGAGTGATAGCTATTGATAAAGTAACGCATCCAGAGAGACCCTTTCTAGCTGCATCTATTGGGTATAATGGCTCACTCCTTTGGGTTTGCACCCAATATCCATCAGCTTGTACCTTCATCGGTAAATGTCTCATATCAAGATATTGGAAACGTTCTGGCTGTTTTTCGGTTGCTGTGGTAGCCGCATTGTTACTTTGGCACCCACAAAGTAGTAGTAATGCTACAAGCGAGATTTTTTTCATATTTAATGATTCCCTTTAAATAAAAGCGATAACGAGTGTGTAGTTGAATCTTACATATTTTTTTGCTGCGCTTAACAGATTTTTTTATTGTAAATCTGATAGATATAAGCATCATGCTTGTCACCCGCTATATCTAAAAATGCCGGTAAACAACTTTTACGTTTCATGCCTAATTTAACCATAAGTCTCTGAGATTGAAGATTATCGACAGCACATATGGCTTGAATAATATCAACATTAAAGCTGTTGAATCCCTGCTCAATGAGAGCGCTTGCTGCCTCTAATCCGTATCCTTTACCAATCTCACGTTCAGCCAAGCGAAGTCCAATTTCCCCTATTTTTTGCGTTTTATCAACATATTTAAACACCAACTCACCGATAAGTTGTGCTCGCATTTTATGTATAATCGCAAGAATAAGGCGCTCACCTGATTCTGCGTTCCAGGGTTTAGATGCTTGTCTCAGCCTTTCTTTAGCCAACTCTCGAGTAACTGGCAAACCAATATACTTGGAGGTGATCGGGCTTTTTCTGTGTGCGAATACAGCATCTAAATCTGCCATTGTCATTCACCTTATCGATAACCGTGTTGTTTCAAACTGCAGCTTCACTTTCCTTATTAACCAACGTAAAACACAACCTTGCGGCCCACTCAAACGCCAGCGTTACATACTTTACATCACCACAAGGACTATTAATTAATCGTAAAGATTATCGTTTTTTACATTTGTTCACAAATTGGAGTCAGTGGTGTCTCTGTAAAACCTATACATCATGATAAATTAGGTTGTTTACTCCAATATAATCGCTAGTAACGCAATGTCAGATTGCTGCATAAAGTGCATCAGCGGGCAAGTACAAGATTTGTAATACAAATATGCTTAACTAAGTGATCGATTTTGAGGCAAGAGTTTTTCTATTTAGGTGTCCTAAACAAGAAATTTTTAACGCAGTGGGCGTCAGATTTACGCCTTCGAATTGAGCAAGAATTAAGACTAATTGATATAAATTAACGTCTTAACAAAGACAGTACTCCAGCAGTTTAGATTATGCTCACTAGCAAGCTAGATAATAACTCTAAAGGAATAACAATGAGTTCAAACCGTTTATACTCAATCAAATTACTCCCTGTGCTATGTGGCATAACCATAACAACTACCCATGCTCAAGCGCAGTTACAAGCTAATCACGTTATAGGATCGGCAGTCGACTGTAATAGCAAGATAGACTTGCTCACCGACAACTTTAATACAACCATAGGTCACCACTCTATCCCCGCAAAAGCGCAACTAGAGCTAATCGCTACAGACTGTCAGCAAGCGCAACCTAATACAACTGCCGACCGTACACCTCCTGAATTAAAGTCCATTTATCTCAGTAGCAAAACTGTTAATGTTGAACAAGGTGATAAGACCATTAATGTAACCATTCGGCTTTACGACGAAAGCGGTATCAAGAGTACGCGTGTGTATCTATCTCCTCCAACAGGATTTAATTGGGGAACCAATAAGTCTGCGGTTGCAGCAAATTGGCAACAAACGGATGAAGTAGGCGTTTATGAAAGTACCGTTAGCTTTAACTTTACCGAAACAGACCTCAACGGCACGTGGTTTTTGACCTTAGCGATGCTAATAGATAACAACAACGCAGCACGCTTTTGGGTACGAGATAGCGAAATGGAAGCTGCAGGCTTCGACCCGTATGTCACCGTGGTGAATAGTAAAGTCTCAGAAACAGTTGCACCAGAAATAAAGAATATCACCATTTCAGCATCAGAGATTGATGTAGATTCTGGCGACAAAAACATTGATATAACCATTGAAGCTTATGATCAATCAGGAATGTCCAAAGGGGTTGTGAAACTATCGCCACCAACTCAGTATAAATCAGTAGCAACTAAACAGGCAGAATCTACACAGTGGCAAGAAACGCAAGAAGAAGGGATTTATAAATCGACTTATTCATTCGTATTTTCAGGGGATGCTCTGCCTGGTGAGTGGCTTATTTCTTCTGCAACATTAACAGATAGCAGTGGCAATACTGGCGTTTTCAACCATGGGCAATTACACCAACTTGGTGTGCCTGTTACTTTCAAAGTAAGCAACAGTAACCAGTTAGACATTTTCCCTCCCCGCACTGAATTTGTTGCGCTTTCTACAAATGAATTGTCATCCGCAGTAGGAGAGCAAAGTATTACTTTACAAGTCACTATGTCTGATACTTCTGCTATGGAAAAAGGCTACTATGTGCTGCGCTCACCAGAAGGCAGCACGGCTCAGGATAAACTATTTACCATCGAGCAGTGGCAACAAGGCGACAAGGAGCATGAACAAATAGGCACTGCAACAATCCAGTTTAGTGGTGAAGAGCTAAAGAGCGCTCAAGGGGTGTGGACGTTCGAGTCAAGTATCCAAATCGACTCGAAGGGAAATTACAGCTTCGGTGCGACGGCTCGCGAACTAACAACTTTAGGGGCAACACCATACCTGTTTGTTGATGTTGATAATGTAAGTAACCTTGCAGTATTAAACCTACCAGATCCGCATTCCATTAAACTAGGTGCTTCACAGACAATAAATTTTGAAGTATCGGAGCAGACACTGAATTTGTTGCCTGACTATTTCACCATAGAAATAGACGCAGCTTCTGAACTGGCTGTGGATGTTAAATCAGAAGATCAAAATTATTCCGTGACCTGTAGTAATGAAGGCCAAACTAAATCATGTCTGTTTAGTGGTATTAGTGGAGTTAAATCAACTTCTGCGGCGCTGACTATCACGCCAAATAAAATAGGTACTTTCCCTGTATCTTTGAGACTGACAAGCCAAAATCATGAGTTAAAGTATAGTGATAATCAACGCACTTTAGCTGTGTTGGTTGATGAGCCAACGTTATTTGAAGTTATTTTTAAGAACTGGGATGGCACCTTACTCTCAACTCAAACCATTGCTGAAAATGCTCCTGCAACAGCCCCAGAAGTACCACTTAGAGAGGGCTACACCTTTTCAAACTGGAGCGCTGACTTTAGTAAGATTACGCAAGATCTCACTATTACTGCAAAGTTTCAAATTAATAAATACCAAGTCAAATTTGTAGATTGGAATGATGTGTCAATAGCAACCGTTGAAGTCGAGCATGGCGCCGCAGCAACACCTCCGAGTGCACCAACACGCAGTGGCTATACTTTTATTGGCTGGGATACGACATTTGAACGCGTAACCGGTGAGATGGTGGTAAAAGCAAAGTATCAAGCGGATCAAGGCACCGAGAGTGCTGTACAAAATGATGCCGGTAGCTCTGGTGGTAGTGTTGGCTTTTTCATTCCGTTATTGAGCGCCTTATTAATCTCGTTTAGACGTAAATATCGTGCTTAACTAAAAGTGATGAAAGAAACGGCTCAATATAACGTATTGTGCTGTTTCTTTTTAGGGCATCATCGATTTTTCTTTGCATATCTTTTCAATTGATTTTCGCTACAGAGCGTAACCCAGTATAACACCTCTTGTTACAAACAAAGCGATGCCCCTTGGTGTGTTCAACTTTATATGTTGCTAAACTGCTAACAACAATCACTTATCAGTTAGAAGGAACCTCTATGTCACTACAACAATGGGGAGGTATTGCTGCACTCACCAAAGCTGCAACTTATCTATTTGGTTTTGTGCTTTTTTCGGTGTATTAGATACCAGTAAGTATGATACTCCTGAACTTTCTTTAGATTTCCTAATACAAAACCGAGATACATTTTTTCTTGCCTATATTGTTATCGGCATTATCTTTAGTTTAGCCTTAATTGTGTTAGTGCAGACTATTTACCAACGCTTTAAGCGGTTTTCGCCCGAACTGATGAAGTTCACTAGTGTTATTGGTTATATTTGGGCAACAATCGTGCTGGCAAGCACTTTTGTATTCTTGACCAGTATTGAAGTAATTGCAGCATTGTATGAACAAGATCCAACCTTGGCACTAACGATAAAGCAAACCATTTCTATCGTTGTTAATGCGCTCGGAGGAGGCATCGAATTAGTGGGAGCCTTGTGGGTGCTGGCTATCAGTTATGTTGGCATAAAACATCGGGTATTTAGCCCTCTATTACATTATTGGGGGCTATTGGTCGGGTTAGCTGGGGTCTTAACTTTGTTTTCTGGTCTGTCTTTTCTCATCACAAACCCGTTTTTTGAAGTCACCACGGCTATATTTGGTTTAGGACAGATAGTATGGTTCATTGCACTTGGTGTTATTCTCATCAAACACGCACCTGCTGGGTCATCTGACTCATATCAAGGACAAACGAGCAAGCATTCACCCATATAAAAAGTAGCTTGAATGTGAAAAGAGCTTAACCTCATTCTGTTTCAAAGCTTCTGGTTACTAGCGGGAGCTTTGGATACCACCTCCACCGGTATTATACGCGTCTGTGTTCAGTGTTTTTTTGTCTAAAAGCCTTTGGGGTCATACCCGTTTCTTTTTTAAATGCTTTGTAAAATGACGAGCGGGCATTAAACCCTACTTCAAGCGCAATATTAAGCACTGATGACTTACTTGATAGCAAATGTGACTTTGACGCTTCTATGCGCCATTGATTAACAAAATCAAAAAAGCTAACTCCTAAGGTCTCGTTTAGTGTCTGGGAAAGATAATTTGGAGACACCCCCGTGGCTTGCGCCAACTTTTGTAATGTCAGGTTGGGATCTAAAAATAATGCCTGATCTTGCATAGCCTCGTTTATTTTGCTCACAATGCGTTTTGACTGAGCAGCCCCAAGTGCAGATTTAGCGTATTTTTTATTGTCCAATTCGTTTACTATGGTTCCATCGGTTCCTTGCAAGGTGCCCGCAGTTTGAAACTCCAAAGGCAAAAGTAGCCGTTGCTTTTGTTGCATCGCAAAAAATGTCACACACCAGATCAATACCAATGCTGTAAACACCTCAAGTCTCAGTGTCAGTATGGCCTGACCCAATAAATTAGATAAAAACGTAATAAATAGTACAAATATCCAAATACAGATCAACGCAAAGACTAAGCGCTTAGCAGCATAAAAGTGATGGTTGTCTAGGTTGGAATAGTAGCCTTTGATATGTGCATTAAATACAAACAGCCGCTTTGTGATGATAATAAGCGTATATGCACATTCAATTAACCACATACATATAAGTAACAACATCGAGACCGCTAATAAAATAGAAAAGCGTGCACTTGGCTCTTCATTTTTAACGAAAAGTGCATGGTGTTGCTCTGGTGGAAGCACGGCTATCATCGCAGCAACGAGCATCGCGGGCCATAACAACAAAAATGCGCGCAATTGTGAGCGATGCAACGTCCAGCTGTCTACCGTTGTGATCCCTTCAATATATAACCTCATTGCAGGGCACAATACAAATAGCATGACAAACCCAAAAACTGTGTAGGCTTGATACCACGTCGGTAAAAACGTCTGCACTAAGGTGTTCATCGCCAGCACACCACAAGCTGACAAAAATAGTACTAAAGGTAAGCGAAAAGTCCGAGTTCGTTGATGACTCAGCAATACCGGTACACTTAACACAACTTGACCAACAAGCATTGCGCTTAACACTATCACTATCGGATCTGCCACTTTTCACCCCTGAAATGTTATAAACAGACTTATATAGTCCTTTGTTTTTAATGCTTTTAAATTTTATTTTGGCACTTTTATGTCCGTGCCTTTACGCATGGACGACCCATTCATACATAACAATTATCCTCAAATGGTTCTGTAAGCAACCACGAAACAAAAAGTAACCTAAATGGGTACTTCATACGACTTAAGGAATTGGTATGACACATTCAACACCAGCAGATGAATACAAACAAGACCCAAAAATACGAATTAAACTAGCAACACTATGGCTTTTAGTCATGCTCAATATGGCATACGCTGACATTCTTGCTTTTGTATCAGCGTTTATCACACCAGGTGTGATTGATTCACTCATGGCCGGCTACTCTGGCGATGTTAAGCTATCACAACCTTTACTACTGATCTCTGCAATATTAATAGAGATCCCAATCGCCATGATTTTTCTATCTCAGTTTCTTAACTATCAATGGAACCGAGTATGTAACCTGATTGCCGCCCCATTAACCTTTGTATTTATACTCGCAGGCGTTGAAACTGAGCCATTTTATGTTTTCTTGGCAACCATTCAGCTCACTTTACTTTTATACATCGCATGGACAGCCATTAGGTGGCCTAATCCACTCACCCTTTCTGTGCAAAAAACACTTTCATAAACTCGCA
>NZ_RCSQ01000139.1:0-3992 GCF_004103255.1 Pseudoalteromonas sp. PS5 | reverse complement strand
GAGCCTAGGCTCCTTTTTATTTATCTAATCTGATGTTTGAAGAAGAGAATAACTATCCAAACATCAGGTTCCCTAACTTAATTTAAACCCACGTACTTGGTCATCGAGGTTACGTGCGAGTGTGAGTAGCTCTTCGCTGATCTGTTTGGAACCATGGGCGTCAACAAGTGAGCGTTCAGCATTATCACTGATAGCCACGACACTACGATTTATCTCCTCCGCGGCTAAATTTTGCTGTTCTGTCGCATCTGCAATTTGTAGATTAAGAGCATTAATCTCGTGCATTTGCGTCGAAATATCTTTTAATGCTTGTGCGACTTTTTTCACTTGATTGGCACGATCATCCGCTTCTTCACAAGAAGCACTCATCGCTGCTACTGTTTGTTGCGCTTCAGACTGTAGCTTGTCTATGGTGCGCTTAATTTCATCTGTTGAGTCGTGGGTACGAGTTGCCAACGTTCTAACTTCGTCAGCCACGACGGCAAATCCTCGACCAGCTTCTCCTGCGCGAGCGGCTTCTATCGCTGCATTGAGTGCTAGAAGGTTGGTTTGTTCCGCAATGCTACTGATCACTTCTAAAACTTTACCCACTTCTAATGTCTGCGCTTGTAATTGAGAAACTTGCTCAGCGGCTTGTCGCACATCTTGCGCTAACTGGTTAATACTTTGCTCTGTGTGATTAGCAACAGCCATACTCTCTTCTGCAAGGTGATTGCTGCTATCAGATTTTTCTGATGCAAAGTGAGTGGTGTTCTTTACTTCGCTGGAGGAGCTTTCTAATTCATTAATTGCTGCAGCAACAGAGTCGGTTCCTTGCTTTTGCTCTTGAATTGCAAGTTCAGTGGTTTCTGCTGACGCATAAATAGATTCAGCGGAATGGATCAGTATTTTGGATGAATGAGATAACTGAGAGATATTATCTTTAAAGCTATCCATCATTTTATTGAAATTAGTCGCTAAACGTCCTAATTCATCATCAACATTATCGTCAATTCTCAACGATAAATCTTTATTCGTTGTCGCCAAGCGCATGGTACGGCCAAGCGTTTTTAATCTTAAAATGAAGAGCTTTCTGAACAGCACGCCTAAAATGACAAAAGTGGTGATAAATATACCTGACAACAAGGCCGTACTTAGCCAAGTATTGTTATGCACAGTATTATCAATATCAGCAAGTGAGTAGCTTATTCTTACTGCCCCGAGCACATCTCCTTCTTTTGCTTGATGACACCCTAAACAGTTTGTCCCTTTGTAATTCTCCATCGCTACCATTGGCTTGAGGTATGTCATGATGCGATTGCCATCACGTTGTTCAATGACGAGTGTTTCTTTGCCATCAAGTGCATCAAGCTCCACTTGTGAGTTTGGTGCTTGATTTGGGTTACCCGGTCCATACAGCTTATTCACAAGTTCTGCGCGAATAATGTGGGCATCTTCAATATTTGGGTGATTACGAATTTTATCACTAAGGATCTCGCGATTAGCCATGGTGCCCGTCAGCATCATTGTATTGATCGAGTCAAAGTAATTGTCAGCTAACAGCCTTATATTACTTTCGACGGTTTCTTCAGCGAGAGTTTTTTGTTGACTACTACTACTGAGAATACTAGCAATGAGGACGAGTACGCCAGTCACTGCCAGTAACGCATAAATTTTATGTTGAATAGATTTCACACGCATCGCACCTGTTCACAATTAGAACAGTGATTATGCGTCTCTACTCAAGAACAGGTTTTGACCTAGCGCAAAATTGCCGCGCAATTTAATATAACTGGTACTTTTTTATTAATCTTGATTAATCATATGTGTAGCGAGTTGCGCTAAGGATTGTCTTAGCCCCTCTCTTAATAATGGGTTACCAACCTCTAAGTCTAACGCTTTATTCATGCAGTGCATCCATTGATCCCGTAAATCTTGGTCGATAGAAAAGGGCATATGGCGCATTCTTAAACGCGGATGACCGTATTTTTCTGTAAATAAATCTGGGCCACCGAGCCAACCCGAAAGAAACTCAAAGAATACTTGTCTTATCCGGTCTAGTGGTTGTGGGTGCATGTCGTAAAGCGGTTTTGCGTAGGGATCGGTTGCCATAATATCGTAGAAACGATTAGCAAGGTCTCGAGCACCTTGTTCTCCACCAATGATTTCATACGGGGTTTTTTCTGGGGATGGAGCACTATTTATTTGTTCGGTGGTTCATCTTTATTGAAGATGCGTTTAATTAACTGTTTCATAATAACTCTTTCAAGGCGCTCTAAAACGATGGACAAATACGCGGTATTCGGTAATCCAATAAAGCATTCTAAATCGCCAGCAATCCATGCGCAATTCGCAAAACAAAGTCAGCAGCAATTAGAATACGAAGCTATTTTGGCACCAGTAGATGCTTTTGTTCAAACTGTATCGACATTCTTTGCTGAAGGTGGAAGCGGTGCAAATGTGACATTACCTTTCAAGGAGCAAGCATTTAGTTTTGCAAATACATTGACTGAGCGAGCCAAATTGGCAGGTGCTGTGAATACGCTGATCAAGCAAAAAGATGGCAAAGTTAAAGGCGACAATACCGATGGAGAAGGTCTTGTAAGAGATCTGATCAATCATCAAGTAAAGCTAGATAGTGCGACTATCTTATTGATAGGTGCAGGAGGCGCGGCCAAAGGATGTATCTATCCACTCCTGCAAGCTGGAGTGAAGCAGGTAGTAGTGAGCAATCGTACAGAATCAAAGGCAATACAGTTGGCTAAGCAATTTGTCACCTATGGGGATGTTAAAGGCTGTGGGCTAGATAGTATTCCTGATATTGGATTTGATATTGTGATTAATTCTACCTCTTCCAGTATTACAGGAGAGGTGCCTGCGATCTGCGCATCTGTTTTTACATCTTGTTTGGTTGCTTATGATATGTTTTACAGTGAGCAACAAACAAGTTTCTTAAACTGGGTCGCACAACATAACCAAGATACGCAATTAATCGATGGTATCGGTATGTTAGTAGAGCAAGCCGCTGAAGCATTTTATCAATGGCGAGGTGTACGACCTGATACATCAAAAACGTCCAAGCTGATTAGAGGTTGAATATGAATCAAGCAATACTGTTTAATGATGACATCAGTTATCAGCAAGGTGAGTTAACTTTTACAGCAATGGCCTGTGGGCAGTTGATCCGCTGTAAAATAACAACAGAGCTTGATCTGGAGGCTGCATTAGCGCACTTTGCTCAGCATCAATTTGATTATGAAATGCAGGCTGAGCAGTTAATTGAAGATGAAGCGTTTAATGAGGCAGGAGAGGTAAGCTTAGCTTTCCTCTAAATATTCATCTTTCAACTCCACATAATTTTGAGCAGACACTTTTAAAAATTGTAGCTCTTGTTCGGTGAGGGGTCTTGCTTGTTTTACCGGACTGCCGACATATAAAAAACCGGACTCAAGGTTCTTATTAGGCGGGACAAGTGCACCACCACCAATGATAACGTCATCTCCTACGGTGACGTTATCCATAATAATTGCACCCATACCCACGAGAATACGATTACCAAGTTTGCAACCATGCAGCATGACTTTATGACCAACAGTCACATCATCACCAATAATAAGCGGGTAACCGTCAGGTACTGAAGCGCTCTTTCTTGTTAAATGCAGTACGCTGCCGTCTTGAACATTGGTTCGTGTACCTATCTTGATGTAGTTCACATCGCCTCTGGCTGCAACCAATGGCCAAACGCTGCTGTCTTCGCCAATTTCTATATCGCCAACCAAAACGGATGACTCATCAATATAAACGCCTTGTGCTAAGCGTGGGGATTTACCTTTATAACTTCTAAGCATGCCTAGATTACTCATCTCTCGTGTCTTGTGTCACTAGTGTAGAGTGTTGAATTGTAAAACTCTAGTATGAAAAAACTGCAAAAAGATAAGTGAAAGTGTCAAAAATAGACGTTTCGCTTTATTTTTGCTCGAACAAACGTTTTTTCGCAATTTTCTTCAAAAAAA
>NZ_RCSQ01000138.1:0-8210 GCF_004103255.1 Pseudoalteromonas sp. PS5 | reverse complement strand
CGATTGCAGGACGCGGTAGCGGGGTTATCGACAAGATTTTCTCGCCTCAAAATAGACCACTTAATTAAGGAAATTGCTATAACTGACCGGTTTTGGCTGTCTTATCAGACAAATAGCTCGACTGAATTCTAGTCCTTATACCTGATACTCAAATTAAAAGATAAGCGCTGTATTAGCAACGCTTATCTTATGGTTCCACTCTGTATGATTAAAAATTAAACCCAAGCTGACTACACTTGATTTAACTTTCTATTCAAAGGTGTTACATACCAGATGGGTAAATATAGCTTGCCTGTAATCCTAGAGGTATACCTAAAGTCCAGTATATTAATAAGAAAATACTCCATCCAATCAAAAATGCGATTGAATATGGCAGCATCATTGCTATCAATGTACCAATACCCGTTGATTTAACATACTTTTGGCAGTAAACCACGACTAATGGAAAGTACGGCATAAGCGGAGTGATAATATTTGAGCCTGAATCCCCTACTCTATACGCAGCTTGTGTTAGATCTGGAGAGATCCCCAACTGCATCAACATAGGAACAAAAATAGGTCCTAGTAGCGCCCACTTGGCTGAGCTTGAGCCAACAAACAAATTCACAAATGCAGTCAAGAAAATAATGCCAATAACAGTGACATAACTAGGCAATGCCATTGCCTTTAACACTTGTGCTCCCTCAATAGCAAGCAATGCACCTAAATTAGAGTGGCTAAAAGCACTAATAAAGAGCGCACAGAAGAATGCCATTACGATGTAATAAGACATGCTATTCATCGCTTTTGTCATGGCGTCAATCATGTCTTTGGAGCTTTTAAATGTCCCAACTACGAACCCATATACCGCTCCGGGGATCCAAAACAATAAGAAAATTAGCGGCACGATTGATTGCATCAATGGAGCACTAAAGTCCGTTAGCGCACCTGATGGGCTGCGCAGTGCTGAATCTTCACCAGTTGACGCATAAACCAGTAGAGCGATGCCAGCAAGCATAACTAGAGATGCAATTACAAATCCCTTTTTCTCTTTGCTCGTGATCTCATCAAATGAAGGTAGGCTATCGGTGTCACCATCGATTGCTGTGTTTTTTAATCTCGGTTCAATAATTTTGTCTGTGATATACCAGCCCAATAAAATGATAAACAAGCTAGATGCAGACGTGAAAAACCAGTTATTAAGAGGGTTTATTGCAATTTCAGGATCAATAATTTGTGCAGCACTTTGTGTAAAGCTCTGCAATAACGGGTCAATACCAGATGGAATGAAGTTGGCACTAAAGCCACCACTCACACCGGCAAACGCTGCCGCAATACCTGCCAGTGGATGCCTACCCATCGCATAAAAAATCACGCCCGCGAGCGGAATAACGAGTACATATCCCGCATCGGTAGCGGTGTGGCTAACAATTGCAATCAGGATAATTGACGGTGTTAACAATATCTGTGGTGTGCGCTTAAGCATAATCTTAAGCCCAGTATTGATATAACCTGAGTGTTCGGCGACACCCACACCCAACATTGCAACTAAAACAACGCCCAAAGGTGCAAATCCAGTAAAGGTCTTTACCATCGTTGCCATAAACCCGGCAAGCGCACCGGGGTCTAATAGATTGTGTACTACTATTGCTTCATTAGTTCTAGGATCAATGGCGCTAAACTCCACACCTGAGAATAGCCAAGAAAGAAGCCAGATCAGCAACATTGCTGATAGAAAGATAATGGCAGGATCAGGAAGTTTATTTCCGACCCGCTCGATCCCATTTAAAAAACGGGTGATCGCAGAGTTTTGCGAATTCGCTTGTTGTGATTCGTGCATACCGTTGCCCTGAGAAAAAAATTGCTTAACCATAACTTAATATTTACATGATAGGCAAGTATACGTTCAGAACATTGGGACACTTTGCTGATTTAGTAGTCGGATTGAGATTTTTTCTTACCACTTCGTGTCCAAAAAAGAAAATACGCTATGCTTTTAGATATCCAAAATGAAGGATTTAATGATGATTGATTTAGATGACACCGTGTTATCCGACGTAAAGCATGGCTTCAGTTTACCGCCAAAACCAAGCCTAATAACCGAGCTACAAAATGCGTTATCAGACTCAAATCCAGATCTCAATGACGTCGCAACTATCATAGCCCATGACGTAGGCGCATCAGCTGCGGTGTTAAAGATTATTAACTCTCCACTGTATGGCCTATCTAGAACCGTTACAGACGTCAAGCAAGCCGTTGTCTTTTTAGGACTTAGTGCTATCACAACTCTAGTCACTAGCTTTTTACTCAAGCAATCCTTTGAACAAAGCAAGTGCTGTATTAGTCTTGAGCGGTTTTGGGATAACGCATCCGATATTGCCGACAGTATTATGGTGATTGGTAATAAAATAAAAGCACGTGTACCTATTGAAAATCTGCATTTACTCGGTTTGTTTCATGATGCCGGGATTGCGGCCATGGCAGTAAATTATCCTGATTATATGGAAACTTTAGTCGCAGCTAACAAAGATTATGATAAGATCCTAGTAGCACATGAAGAGCAAAAGTATCAAACAAATCATGCAGTTGTAGGTTACTTTCTGGCAACTTCTTGGAATCTACCAAAAGATATTTGTCAGATGATTTTATGTCATCACGACCCCGAATTTTTACCCCAGTGTAAAAATGAAGAACAACAATTGGCATTTGCTGCGCTAAAAATGGCTGAAAACTTCGTTCACATCAATAAACGTTTTGTCGCATCGCCTGACTGGCACTTGATGAAAAGCGATGTACTGAAAGCACTCAACCTAGACGAAGACGATTATCAAGACATCAAAGAGGATTTAGAAGACTACTTTTTAGAGGGGCAATGAGATTACGCATGCGGTATTGTTAAAAATCCACTTTTGGGCACACTTAAGTACCAAAATTTAATTTGCCGTCCAATGTAAAATTCGTTTTCATCTATATTGCGGCAATATGTAAAACTTCGTAGACTGCGTGCAGGCTTACAATAATAACAATACAAACAAAGGAAATAACATTGATCGCAATGCGCTCGCTAAAGGAAAGGTTTGCAGTTTTTGGCCCTGGCATTTTGATGGCTACCGCCGCTATCGGTGGCTCACACTTGGTTTCTTCAACACAAGCCGGCGCGCTGTTTGGTACACAGCTAATTTGGCTCATCGTTGTCGTTAACTTACTTAAGTACCCTTTTTTCAAGTATGCGGTTGAATACACTAGTCAAACTGGCCATACAGTGGTGGAGGGCTATTACAATAACTATCGTTTTGGTTTTAAAATATTCGTACTACTCAATATTTTTGCAGCTATTGTAAATACGGCTGGTGTTTTGCTCTTAACTGCAAGCCTGCTTAGCTACTCACTTCCTTTTACTATTGGTATTGAATCACTAAGCTTCTTATTACTTACCACTTGCTTGGCTATTTTATTGCTAGGCCATTATAAAATTTTAGATATAACCAGTAAGTGGGTAATGATAATTTTAACGCTATCCACCGTGAGTGCACTCATTATCGCCATGATAAATGGCGCAGCACATCCACCACCACAGGCGCCAATATCACCTTATGACCTTGCACTGCTTGGCTTTTTAGTTGCCTTAATGGGCTGGATGCCAGCACCTATTGAAATATCAGCAATAAACTCATCTTGGCTGAAAACGAAAATATCCAAGCAAACGCTTTCCCACCAACAGATCATGTTAGATTTTAAGGTCGGCTATTTCGTTACCTTAGGATTAGCTGTCGTGTTCTGTTTACTTGGCATGTTAATGCAGTATGGACAAAACAACCCAGTAGAGCTTGCAGGTGTTGCTTTTTCCAAGCAACTAATTGATATGTATGCAAATACGATAGGAGAGTGGGCAAGATGGCTTATCGCTGGCGTTGCTTTTTTATGTATGTTTGGTACCACTATTACCGTTTTAGATGGTTATTCAAGAGTACTGAGTGAATCGTTACAGCTACTGCGACCCAGCAAAACGAAAAAATATTACTTAGGCATTTTGCTACTTCAGGCGCTACTAGCAATGTTAGTCGTGCTATTTTTTAAAGCTGATTTAAAAAATATGTTGATGTTTGCAATGAGCTCAGCGTTTGTTACTACCCCAGTATTTGCTTGGATGAATTTGGGATTGGTCAAAGGTGAAATATTCAGTCGTCAATCTGTTGTAGTCAAGGTATTAACAAAGCTTGGGCTTATTTATTTGATTGGTTTTGCACTGCTATTTATATTTTGGAGGCTTGCAAATTGATTTATACCAACTATTTTAATTAATACCAATTTGCTTAATTAAGTGGTCTATTTTGAGGCGAGAAAATCTTGGCGATAACTCCGCTACCGCGTCCTGCTACCGCGTCCTACTATCGCGTCCTGCTATCGCCAAGGTACCTACATCCGTGTAGGCAAGGCAAAAAATTTGCTATTTAGTTGTTCTAAATAAAAACCTTTAACGCAGTTAGCATCAGATTTACGCCTTCAAATTGAACAAGTATTAAGGCTAATTGGTATAATTAAGTCCGCTTACTTTAGATTTTGCACCTGTTCCCAAATAGTAACGACATGCGCCTTGTCATCATCATTAAGTTCACCGTTTCGATACGCTTTGACCAAGCTGCTCTCAACCTGAGCGTTTAGCTCTTCTACGGTGAGGTCAGCTTCTTCTACCTGTGCATATCCCACAGCCAAGTCGAAGTGGCCCCGTAAGTAACCACCAGCAAATAACTCGTCATCACTTGCTCTATCTACAAGATCATCAAAAAATTGCTGTGCTTTTTCTACATACTCTACTAATAACATTTGTGTTCCTAGGTTATTCCTGATGACCAATGGCATACATGACATGGTCGTTAAATCCCGTGATCACCTTAATAAATCCAGTGAGAGATTCATCAAGTTGCTCATCTCCTGTGTCAGCGATAAGCGGGCGACCATTGAGCGCTTTCAGTTTTGATTTAGTAGCGATAACAATAATATTATCTTTTCCCACTCTCTTAATCAGTTCTGGGCTTAATTGCTGGTTACCGCGGCCGAAAATATGCCCTTGACCACCAATTAGGGTGATCACCAGTTTGGTTTTATCATCAGCCAATGCAAGTAATTGCTGTGCTGTTTGATCTTGTGCAACCAGCGCTTGATCTTTCACTACATCTACACCAAGTAAGGTATTCTCAAGCCCCATCTCTTCCATCACGGCAGCAACGGTAGAACCAGATCCCATGATATAGGTTTCATCTTCATCCATTTCAGAAACAACATAAGCGGCTATATCAGCCAATACCAACTCGTTGCTTTCTTTGCCGCCATTTTTTACTGCTTGTACATATCTAAGTTCAGTGGGTACTTGCATTTCTCCATACCGTTTGGCTCTTACGGTACCGGCTCGAAAGGCAGCCTCATCTATATCCATTACATCAGCTTCACCAATAGATACCAGCTCTCCTGTGACCAAAAGCTCAACCACTCGACCTGCAGCTTTGGGCGTGATGGCATACACACCACTATGAATTTTACATCCTGCGGGGATCCCAAGTACGGGACAAGTATCACCTACTGCATGGCAAATATTACGAGCTGTACCATCACCACCCGCAAATAAAAGTAGATCCACACCTTGTTGCTGCAAAAGTTGTGCTGCGAATTCTGTATGTTCAGCTCTGGTCTGCGCACTTGGGGTCTGATATACCACTTGAGTGTTAAAACCGAGTTCTTTGGCAATACGCTCACCCATTTCACCATTAGCAGTAAAAACCTCTATATTTTCTCGATGTGAGACAAGTTGACTAAGCGCTGCTGTAGCTCTTTGGTTGGCGCGGGGCTCTGCGCCTAAAGCAAATGCTTTTTGAGCGGTATCCTCCCCATCGCTGCCTTTTAAACCAACACTACCACCAAGCCCTGCGAGCGGATTAACAATCAGTCCCAGTTTAAATTTCATTTTCTATCCCCACACTTAAATCAGATGGAATATTCCAATTAAATTGGCTTTTATTTAACGGCCAAGGTGTATTGTAAAACTGACTCAAGGCTTCAAGCAGGCATGTTGCTCTCTCATTGAAACCGATATCTAATAAACTAATGAGTTGTTGATGAACACGTTTTTGAAAATTGAATCGACATGTTTGCGCACCACTGAGGTTATCTACTGAGACATTAAAAGAAAAATTTGCCGCAGCACTCAATGCCCACTCTATCGCTTGTGGTTTTACTTCAACGTGCTCAAACTCTCTTTGTTTCGTCTCATCGCGACCATCAGGACAATACCAGTAACCATAGTCTTCCAACTCGCGGCGCGCCTTACCTGCTACTAACCAATGTGCAATTTCATGTAGAGCGCTGGCATAAAAGCCATGGGCAAATATGATTCGGTGATGCGGATATGCCTCACTCGCGGGAAGGTATATTGGTTCTTCGAGCCCAGCGACAAGCTCTGTGTTGAGAGGTGCTAAGAATAGCCCATTAAAAACGGCAATGAGGTCTTCTATTTTATGCATCAACATCCGCCACAAATTCAAACAGGGCGCAAATTGTAAGGTTTTTGAGGAACAATGTAAAAGGCATCAAGCCTTTTTATCTAACGAGCTACAAGGAGCGATATATAAAGTTGCTTGATTTCTACCGCAGTTCTTCGAATCATACAAGGCTATATCCGCCTCTTCAAAACAGCGTTGATGATTAAAGCTTTCACCAATTAACTCATAGCCAGCGACACCAATACTAAACGTTAGTCCATAGCTGCTAAAACGAGGGAAATCATGGACGAGTCTATTGGCAAAATTCAGCGCTGCGTCTGGCGCGGTTTCGGGACAAATAATGACAAATTCATCTCCCCCCCACCGACCGATATGATCGCTCGGCCTTGCCTGTTCAGTTAAAAACTGCCCAACTTCTTTAAGTGCTGTATCCCCATCTCGGTGTCCTGCACTGTCATTGAGCTGCTTGAAGCAGTCTATGTCGACAACTAAAAGAGACAGCGAACGATGGTAACGGATGGCCCTTTGTACTTCTTCTCGCAGGACCACTTCTATTTTCCTGCGATTTTTTACTTTAGTCAAAAAGTCAAGTTCTGCACGTGACCTCAGCTCTTGCTCTTGCCGTAAGTCTCGTATGACTGCAATGCAGACTTCGCCTTTCGAGCCAGACACAGTAGAAATCGCAACGTCTACAGGAAGCTTACTACCTGACTGATGAAGCGCTAACACTTTTTTCCCTTTCAACTGTGAATCACCGGCTCCTCTTTGGTCGCACTCCTCCTCGGCAAAGCGATGTTGCGGTATTAAATCATCCACTCTCATGTCCAACAACTCATGATGATTGTATCCAAACAACTTGGTACATGCTTGATTAACATCCTTAAGCTTATTGTGCTTGTCAAAATACAAAATCGCATCTGGCGTTGCATTAAAGAGGCGGCGCTTTTCTTTTAATAGTTTCAAAATGTAGATGAATGTGGCTATGTTTAAGCATGCAAATAGCAGCATAATTGGGATAAATAATAACGTACCGTAGCTCGTCAATGCCTGTGTTTGAGAAAACATTGTAGCCTGCTGCTGTTTTGCGAGTGAAAACTGAGCGCTTATCGAGTTGCGCAAAAAATTAAATGCTGCTTCAGCATCTTTATCGTCGACTTTAACAAAGCTATCCATCATCGTTGGTGTGATATTGCTACTCGTAGTAGTCGATTTTGCAACCGCTAGCATGTGCGTGTAGTTATCTAAGGTTGACTGTATTGCATCCAATGCAGCGTCTTCTTGCTCAGTTAAGCCCAAACCCCGAAGCTTAACAATTGCGTTATTTGTCGATTCTACCTCTAATAAGGCCGTGTCATAGTACACATTTTGTTGACGTAAAATGTAATTTTTAAAATGATGAATAAAACCATTATAGCCAAAGCTGCGCTCAAGCTCCGCGAGCAAGGCTGCACGTTTTATTGATACTTCAGAGTCAGACTGCCACGATTGATGAAAAGAAGAAATTGACTGATTAAGTAAAGCAGACCAATAAACCAAACTCCCACTAATAAGCACTGTAAATATAGAAAGCGCGATTATTTGTAAGAAAATACGCCTATTCATCCGTGTTACCACCACCAGCGTAGAGGTTAACGGTAACTCGACAATTTATCTTTAAGCTATTCATGCTGTTACCAGTTGATATGACCTATAATATGTAATATCAATTGCCTTAATTCTTGCTCAATTTGAAGGCGT
>NZ_RCSQ01000137.1:0-8911 GCF_004103255.1 Pseudoalteromonas sp. PS5 | reverse complement strand
GAGAGTCCATATATGGTATTAGTAGAGCACGCTGCTCTTGCACCCAGACACCTGCACGCATTGCTAGCTAAAGAGACTGTAATTGCCTTAAGCTCAGGTTATGGTTAAGACTACCCTTGATAAAAAAGAGAAAAGCGGAAAGAGCACAGAATGAGACGTTATTTTTATATATGTATGATTACTTTGCTTATTCTAACTGGATGCAGCAAAAAGCAGGCTATAGAACCGATAACACAGGTACAGTTAACTCAATTACCTGTTAATCTTGCGACGCTCTCTCATGATGCAGCATTAACCTTACTACTTATTGACGATCATTTACTACAAGTGTGGGATAACCAAAGCCAACAGCTCATGAAACAGATTGAAGGCAGTAAATACCAACTTACTTTTCGTGACGCTTTGATAGCGCCGAGCAAGCGAAGTATTGTTAGTATTTCAGACACGCAACTCAACATCTGGCAATTACACACGAACGAGATAGTAAGCTATTCATTACCTGAATTTGACTCATCTATTCGTATTACGAAGGCACAGTGGTCCAGCGATGAGCAGCTTATTGCCCTTGGCTACAATGACGGCAGCGTACTGCTGTTGAGTTTAGATAAACAAACCATCACGAAAATACACCTTCATGAAAGCAGCGTCACACATTTGATTTTTAATCGGAGTTTAACCTCTCTCTACTCTGCCTCTTTAGATGGTCATGCTAAAAGGCTTGAATTACAGAGTAAAGAAATCACGATAGACTATGCGCTTCCTCACCGAATTACCAGTTTAGCTTTATCACAAAATGAAAATAGACTGTTTGTTTCAGACGCCCTCCAAGCACAGGAGCTCATTGATACTCGTTCTGGCGAGCCTGTTTTATCACTCTCCTACCCTCAACGCTTCAAGTTTTTTCGCGGTGCCCAATTTCTAGCTAGCGATGAGTTTTTGTTAACAACCTCATCCAAAGCCTATATCTCGTTATGGGAACTTGTATCTGGAACAGAGATCATAAGCTGGCCAATCGCACAACTAAGCGGTGGCAGTACCGTTTATGACTTCCACCTCTCTGATAGTAACGTGCTTACAACGATTAGTTCGGATGGTATGCTTGAAAAGTGGGCTGTGACACCCATTTTGTTTGATCCTAAGAGACAATAAAAGGTAGCATTCGTTATAAGTAAAAAATAATAAAAAATCGTATGGATCACCTAAACTTCGAAAACCAATCGCACTGTTTAAACTGCCACACACAGTTAGCTGGCGAGTACTGCTCAGGTTGTGGGCAAAAAAGAGCCTCAAGACTCACTTTCAAACACTTAGGTGTACTACTTCAAAGTGCATTATTCGACTTAGAGTCACCATTTTTTAGATTGCTTTTTGGGCTGCTATTGCAACCCTTTAGCACCATTATTGGATACTTGAATGGACAGAGGAGTCGCTTTGGTAATCCCTTCAAGTTTAGTTTTATTCTACTCACCGTGATCGTGCTTGCCTCGCATCTACTTGAAACCAGCTTCATGCCCAGCAGTCAGCTTTTGGAATCGAAAGAGCAGCTCAAATGGCAATCTGAAATCGCACTATATGAAGCAACGCACATTTATCGCGTCTTTATTCTGGCATTCTTACTCGGATTAGCCTCTAAGCTAGTGTATCGCTGTGCGCCCTACACAATGCTGGAGTACACCATAGGACACCTACTCATTCTAACCCTAAGCGTACTGATATTCTCTATTCCACTCATGCTAGAGATCTTCAGCGAGCAGCTTTACGCTATTCTTTCGCTCTTATTTTCTGCTTTGTACAGCATAATACTTAACTATAAAATGGCGGAAAATGAGCTGGCAAAGTGGAAAAATTGGGGTCAGGCAATACTTGCCTACGCGATAGGCTCGACACTATTTTCTGCAATGCTCACATTTTTATTTGGGGTATACAGTGATTTTACTCACAAGATTTGATCGGCATGTGAATTAATTTATACCAATTTTCTTAATTAAGTGGTCTATTTTGAGGCAAGAAAATCTTGTCGATAACCAGGCAAAAATTTTGCTATTTAGTTGTTCTAAATAAGAAATTTTTAACGCTGTTAGCGTCAGATTTACTCCTCCAAATTGAGCAAGTATTAAGTCAAATTGGTATTAGCTAGGGCTAGACGAGGCTGAGCTTGTCTAGCCATTAACACTACTGTTTTAGCTGGGCTTTTGCAGCCTCAACCTTTTCAAAATCCAAACCTAATTCATCTACCGCTTCTTTGATCAATGCAGGATTTTGCATTACTAAACCCATTAATTGTTGAAGCTTTTCAGGTGGAATACCTAATTGCTGAATAGTTGCCATTGCCATCATTGGGTTTTCCGTCAGCTGGGTAAACACCGCTTCAATTTGCTCGTCTGAAATATTGTGCTCTTTAAGTAATGCAATAATTGGATTCATCTTGTTTCCTAACTGTTTTTTACTAATCGTGCGGCATAAAAACCATCAAATTCCGAATTTATTCCCGGAAGTAAGCAAAGTGAGTCTTCTAGTTGCCAGTTGGGGTTGTTCTCCAAAAAGCGTTCAACCTGTTGCTCATTTTCAGCGGGTAGAATAGAGCAAGTTGCATAGACTAATTTACCGCCCACTTTGCACATTTGACTGTAGCGCGCCAGAATATCTGTTTGTAAATCAATAAGTGTGTCTAAATTTTGCGAATTCAAGTGCCACTTTGCATCTGGGTTTCGCTTTAGTACACCTAAACCTGAGCAAGGTACGTCCAACAAAACACGATCAAACTTTTCTTTTTGTCGTTTGATGGTTTTGTTATTTTGAATAACGCGGGTCTCAGCAACATGAACCCCTGCGCGTTTCGCCCGTTGCTTTAGCGTTTCAAGTTTATGCTCATGAATATCCAAAGACAGTAATCGACCTTTGTTTTCCATCAATGCAGCTAAGTGCAAGCTCTTTCCACCAGCTCCAGCACATGCGTCCACCACTTTATGTCCAGGTTTCACATCTAAAAATGGTGCGATCTGCTGAGAGCCAGCATCTTGCATTTCAAACCATCCGGACTGAAATGCTTGAGAGCGAAACAAATGGCTATTTGACTCCACTTTTAAGGCAATATGCGCATCAAGTTCAACGTTTGAAACCTTGATCCCTTCTTTTGCTAAAGATGCTGTAACCGTTGCAATATCACTTTTGAGAGTATTGACTCGCAAATATTGCTGAGCACTTTGATTTAGCGCATTGGCAATCACCTGCCATTTTTCACCGAGCTGTATATGCGCCACTTCATTGAGCCAATCCGGTAATGACAGACGGATAGCTTCGGGGGCCTGCTCTATCAAGCTTTGTAAACGCTCGACATGATAACGCTCGGTATCTACCCACTCCGGCAACGCCTGCTTAGTTACAATTTGACAAGTCAACCAATAGCCAAACCCATCTAATGGTAAATTCTCATGCTCAAGCAAGTAAGTCAGTAATCGTTTAAAGCGGAAAATATGGTAATAGTTACTCACTACATACTGCCTTTCATCAAGGCTCCACTGCGGGTTATTTTGCAGTAGTTGAGTTAATGCTTTATCGGCATGGAGGGAGGTGTCAAGTACATGTTCAATGCACTCAGATAAAGTTTGAACTAATGCGCGAGTTACAGACACAATATGGTCTCGGTTATTGCTAAAATACTATTTTAGCGTGCCTACAGAAGGGCTTCAATTGGAGTTTGTGATCTTTGCTGAGAATCTTGAAGTTGTGGAGCAAAATAATGCGCTCCACAACGACTGCCGTGTTATTTAACAGCTAACCAAGGGCCGTCAGCCGCTGGAATGTTCCCTTTGGTCCACCATTTAGCTTCATATATCACGCCATTGTAGCTAGCACGGTCACCTTTTAAGTAGACTTTATCAGCATCCCAAGCTGGTACACCACCCACTGGCGGTTCAACAGGGGTTGTAGGTAAATCGTCAACCACTCGAACTTGAGGCCAACTTGCGTGGGATTGATAAAAGTTTGTCACGCATTTTTCGTAGTCTCCTGGTACAAGTGCCGAATAAGCCGTTTGATACCCAACAAGTTTACACTCGAAAGAATAGCCTCCAGGGCGGTCTGCGTAATATGTCCAGTCTCCTTCCCAGTTGGTGTATAGTACGTCAGTTGCGCCATCTAAATTTAAGCTACCATAAGGGGTTTGCTGCCAGCAGGTGTTTTCTTCATCCGCTGCAATGGCAATATTATAGTAATGTGATAGCCCTTCCCAATAACGGATGCGGTTAACAGGTTGACCTTTGTCACGGTTTTGTGCCCCGCACTCGATACCACCATTAATAATATTAATAGTGGTACCAAAACCATAACCAATCCCTGCATTTACCTCACGCTGTGACGGCACCCAAGTTTTGTCAATCACATGCAGCATCGCCGGCTTTGGTGCTTGAGGAGTTAAGAAAAACCAAATTGCGGACGCTAAATTTAGCCAAGAATCAGCAACTAAACCTGGGTTATTAAGCAATACAGTGGCGTCGCCATTAAACATGACTTCACTGAACGCACCGTAATTAAAGTGATAAGATAGCTGCTTTGCACCACGACCAAAGTAGCCTTGCCCAGTGCCACAGGGCCAGCGACGATTCTGCCAATCATTTTGACCACACCCTGTAGTATAACCGACCTCTCCTTCTGACCACCCCATTTCACGTACATGCACCAAGGCTTGTTGCCATTCTTCAAGACCTAATGGGTTATCAGAAATATTATCTTTGGCAATGTGGCCTCCAGTTTCTTGGGCGAAGTGCGCAAAAGCGGTGACGATTGAGCGTTTACAGATTGCATCAGCATCGCGACCATCGGTGTAGTCGCCGCAAAAAGCAGGAAACTTACCAATAGCACGTAAAAAACGGGTATATGTGTATTCAGGCGCAGCCATTTGGGTTAAAAATTGCCATTGTGCTTCACCAAAGACACGCTCAGCTCGCTTAACGTTATTAGGATTACTAGCAAGGTTAGGAGCAATCCCCTCAACGATTGTGTTATCTCGAGTTTCTAGTGCCTTAGACCAGATTGCATACATTGGATTGTTTGTTTTTGCGCCCTCAGTTGCAGAAAGCTCTACTCGCGACACGATATAGCCCCCCGGGTTTTGCGGATCTGGTTGCGGACTCATAGCTATTGCTTGACTTGCAGTAATAGCGAGCGAAATTACTGTTGCTAATTTAAGCGTTTTCATGTTTTTTCCTTTACACGTTGTTGTTAATAGTGGAACCCACTAACTTAACAATTATTAACAAAATGACATCGCTGTCAAATTTAACAAGCCGAAGCTCAATAACAGAGTCTCAAAAAATGAGCACAACCAAGACTTTTTGGGACGTCAGTCAACGTGATATGCTAAGGCCAACGCTAATAACAATTGATCATAAATAACAACAATAGAGCTTCTTATGAAAATCACTCCGTTGCAACCAGAGCATTTCTTACCCGTTATTGAGCTTGGTAACCTCGTTCATGGTGATAACTATTTAGATGAAACCGGTATCGAACAGATGTATCAAAAAGGCTGTAAAAACGGCATCAATGCTTCTTTTGTTGCGCTGGGCGAGAATGATGAACTACTTGGTTTTAGAACCACCTACAGTGCCGGACAATGGCCAATTGACAAATGGAGCTCGCCAACACTGTGGCCGGTTGATGAAACTGATATGGCTTACTTTAAGTGTATTGCTATCGCGCCCAATGCACAGGGGCGGGGTATAGGACCACAATTATTAAGCCATGCAGTGGCAGCACTAAAACAACAAGGTGCAAAAGCCGGTGTTTCTCATCTATGGAAGCAAAGCCCAGGCAATGGCGCAGTAAAATACTTCACAAAAGCCGGTGGTAAACTCATCAAAATACACGATGACAAATGGCTAGACGATTGTATCTATCATGGTTATGTCTGCACTATTTGTGGCACACAGTGCCACTGCCAAGCAGCAGAAATGGTGCTGGAATTTTAGTATGTCCGGATTTGATCCTCTAACCCAACCACATTGTCAGGGGCAAGCTTTTGCCAAGAGTTACTGGGCTGCAACCTGCGACATCGATAAGCCATCCACAGCACTTGATAGTCCCTTGCAGGTTGATGTGGCAGTCATTGGCGGCGGTTTTACTGGCTTACTGACAGCTTATCATTTAGCGACTACCTTCCAACAAAATGTGGCATTATTTGAAGCCAACCAAATTGGCTTTGGTGCGAGCGCAAGAAACGCAGGGTTTGTTTTACCAAGTACAGGACGTTTAGGTTATTCTCAAATTGCTAAAAGATATGGTGTAGACATAAGTAAATCCATCTACCAAGAGTATAATGATGCGGTAGATAGAGTGCGTGATCATATCAAAGTGAACCACATTGAGTGTAATGTCCAAGCATCAGGTTACCTTAAAGTGGCACATAATCAGCACGCATTTTCGCTTTTAAAGGCGCAGTCTGAGTACTTAAATTCCACAATGGGCTGTAACAACCACCAACTGCTTGATCGCCAACAACTCCGTGACACTTATATGCGTAATCAACAGGGGTTTGGCGCACTGCGCTTTGATAATGCGTTTGGTGTCCATCCATTAAAATTATTAATGGGTTACAAAGCTATGGCACAGCAAGCCGGTGTAAAGATATACGAAAATAGCTTGGTCACACACCACCAAAGCCCAAGTGGTAAACACCATTTAGAAGTTAATGGTCACAAGGTCTCAGCAGATAAAGTGGTGATTGCAGCAAATGCTTATAGCCAACGCAACTTATCCCCGTTGACGCAAGGTCGTTATTTGCCGATTTTAAGCAGTATTATTGTTACCAACCCTCTTAGTGGTGACGTGTTAAATGCCCATGGTCTACTCACTGAGCAAGTCGTCATGGACACTCGTCGACTCAAATATTATTACCGCCGACTTCCAGACAATCGCATTTTATTTGGTGGGCGTGGTGCCGTATTTGGGCGCAGTCAAGATAACTTAAAGTATCAACACAACTTACAGGCGGCGCTTAAAGATTGCTTTGCAAAACTGCCATTTACAGTAGATTATTTCTGGAGTGGTTATATTGCTGCAGCGCTTGATGATATTCCACATATTTATACTGAAAATAACACCGGTTACATACTCGGCTACTGTGGCTCAGGAGTGGCATTTAGCGCGCAGGCCAGTAAACGCCTTGCTGAAAAGTTAATGGGACAGTCTGTACCTAACCTACCTATTTATACCAAACCGCTACCCAGACTTCCATTGCCACAATTACGTCGACTTGGCCAGCTCGCTTATTACCAATACGCACAAATAATGGATAAACTAAGATAATGTATCACTTCAAAATTCGCCCAGCTCGCCCATGCGACGCCTCCTCGCTCGCAGCCTTATCTATTCAGGTGTGGCTTGACACGTATGCGCTAGAGGGAATAAAACAAGAATATGCCGACTATGCACTTACCACCTTTACACAAGCATACTTTTTAGCATTGCTACGCCGTGATGAAATCACTATTTATATTGCTGAGCATGAAGGTGCAATACTTGGATACATTCAAGCGAACAGGTCTTCACAATACAGCGACAAGATCTTGGCTTTGAGGTTGAAAAGCTTTATGTATTAAGAAGATGGCATGGTAAGGGAGTCGGCTCGCAGCTCATCACGGCCGCACGTGCCGATCTTGGTGAAAGGTATTGGCTATACACATGGATAGAGAATGAATCAAATCAATTTTATCAGAAGCTTGGGTTAGTTCGCTGTGGTCAGTTTGATTTTTCATTTAATGGCAAACTGATTGCTAATCATGTTTATACTAGTTGCATAGAATAAACACGCCATTTTTTAAGCTTAGAAGTTGCCTAGCATATACATGCTATAAGAGATACAGCCTCGTTTCACAACGGCCTGTATCTCATCATTAAATAAGCCCGATTAGAAGCTATAACGCAAGTTCAAACCGAAGTTATCGTATTCATCTGCATTTCTATAACTAATGTTTGCTGAAATGCGGTCTGTAAATTGGTAACCAAGCTTAGCTAGGTATACAAAGTTGGTTTCACTTTCGTCGTTTTGAATACGCTCAACACCAAGACCAATGCGCGCAGATAATGCGCCAAACGCATGCTCATACGCAGCTTCTAAGTGATAGTGGTCGCTATTATCACTGTCTTTATCTGAAAGTTGCTGCTGATAAGCTTGACCATTGTTATGCACTATTGTTGTAATACCTGAATACTCAACGTCTACCTCATACCTTGAGTAGCCACCGTAAATATCCATAAAACCTGCATCACTAACATCAAATTGGTGCCCCACCAACAAGGTCAAGTAGTCTAAATCTGTATCCACCTCTAGGGCTGTATTTATACGTATATCGTGATGAACCTCTAGCTGAGAGCGACTAATATCATCGCTAAGTACCGCATAACTTCCTTGAAGATAAAAACCATCGAAAGCCTTATTTGCAGTAACCACAACACCGGCTGGTTTTACCTCATCTAAGTTATCAATCGTTATTTTACCATAGCCAAGCTCAACAAAATCTGTTGAGTTTGCAGCACTGGCGGTTGATACTAGTAAGGCTGAAACTGCTACTACTTGCTTTAATACTGAATTCACGATTTACTCCATATTGCTCGTATGTAATACCAATTTGCGGCACCGAACAGTCACGCATATTGGTACAATTCGCGGCGCATATTACTGTATTTTCGTGCAAAAACAACAAGGTTTTTGAATAAATACGGCTTCACTTTGTAACAAGCTTTGTCTAATTAGCCAGTCAGCAACATAGGTAATAGCGCTTAGTCCACAGTTAACATACCAGACATTATTACTAGATAAGGTAGCCGAGGTCATCCTGTTTCTTGGATTCATACCAATTTGCTTAATTAAGTGGTCTATTTTGAGGCGAGGAAATCTTGTCGATAACTCCGC